>VGYL01000644.1 GCA_016872975.1 Planctomycetota bacterium | reverse complement strand
ATGCGCCCCGAGCGCGTTGCACAAGAGCCCATTCACCGCCCCCCCGTGCACGAAATGAAACCGCGCCGGACGCGTGAAGCGGAGGGTGAGGAGGAGGGGGAGGAAGGGGAGGTCGCCCAATCTCATCCGTGGGCCGCAACGAGGATCCGCTGCCCTCGCCCGTCCTCATAGTAGATTCGCTTGGTCTTTCCGTGTAGGTAGTGGAACACCACGAGATACGCCCAGATGGCCATACTGCCGGTGAGGATGACTTCGTCGGCGTCGATCGGCATTCGGGCGAGATTGCCAACAATCCCCGGAATCGCAAGATCCGGAGGGCTGACGAGCGTTGGCTTTCCTGCGAGTTCTCGAATCTCGAGCCCCCGGTATAGCTCCGCATTGGCAGGAGAAAGATCAAGCCTCATCTTGGCCACACCCGCTTCAGCCTGTATGATATACTGATCTCAAGAGGCTGTCCGGCAACCTGACCCCTTCCTCGTTCATCAGTGGATGCAGGCTTCATAATCTCGATGTTTCGATCCGGCGACAGTCCGGCCAGAAAGGCTCCTGCCGTCGTTGTCTTCAGTCCGCCTGTCATGTCGATGATCACGTCACGCTCGGTCATGCCTTCAGGAAGCACGGAGAAGACAGAGTTCTCTATGGCCTCGCGCACGGTCCCCGGGTTGTCAAACTCCTCGTCGGTCAATCGCAAGAGGCGCAGTTTTTCATCAGTTAGGAGTCCTTCGCGCAAGAAACTCTCCTTTAATTTGAAGGCGTCATTCTGGGATTTGTCCGAGTGGAAGCACCATACGAATTCTGGGTTTTGGTAGCGGATTGCTGCAATGGCTGTTTCAATACCTGCCCCAACACTGGCGAACACAACAAGCCCCCGGTACTTTCGGGCGGGTTGAATTGTCGACACTGGTTCGGCGCGTCTCCGCGGCCAGACCTGAGGGAAGAGAGGACTGAGGATAACGATTACGATGACTGCCGGGACTCCGAGCAAGATCCACCATTTATGCCTTGCCACGAACTCAAGAGACGAGGCAAGGTTCACGCTGACGCCAAAGAAGTACGCCACCGCAAAGAAGATCAGGGGGCTGCGGCGAGCGTCCCAGAAGCTCTCCCTGATGCTGATGTTGCGCATCGGAGTCACCTCGCCCGGCGTACGATGCGCCCAGCATCCGAGGTCAGCCCGACAAGGCCCTCTGGCCAAATCGTGGATGATCGAGGAGTGAGCACTCGTCGGGGTATCACCGCATCGATGAACAGAACTCTCATGACCGCTCTCCTTTCGGCACGGCCGAGGGGGAGTCAATCCCCATCATGACTCCCGGCCAAGCCTGCTCGGAACTACATCGGCTCGATCGCCGATCGATCCTCCCAAAACCACTGGAGCAAGGCCCCTAGGCGACAGACGACCTCAACCAGCCCTTGAATCGAACCTCCACGAGGTCCCCGCCCTCCCGTCGCACCGAGACTTTCATGCGATCGCCGGGCTCATGCGCGGGATAGGACGGGAGATCTTTGCATTTGACGCGCGAACCATCCTCAAGCAAGACCCAAGCACGGCCATCCGTAATCGGCGAATCGAGAGTCGCAGATTCCCTCCCCGCCTTGTCGGCTTCCAGCAACTTCGGCGGGCGAGGGAGATTCGAGGGGCGCTCTGATCCATCCGGCTTTCGGGGTTCTGGCGCCCGCGTGTAGAGCTCGGGGCGACGGCCAGCCTGTCGTGTAAGGTCTCGTTGCGGCCGCCGAGCCCCGTTCCTTGCGCTCCCCTGTGGACCTTGCCTTGATACCGCTCCGGCTGTGGCGGTGGTGGGCACGCTCTCCGCTTGTGCCCGAACTGCGCCGGATTCGTCCGCAGGCCCGAAGAGGCCATAGCCGGACGAGGTCTTCCCGCCGATGCCGATCCAGTCGAGAGCGAGTGGCAGAAGGGCCGTCACAGCCTCTTCGTCCCGCGCGCGCTGGCTCTCGTTCGGACACAGCCCACGGAAGTGGAACTGGAAAGTCGTGCCGGCCTGAACCGTGAGGAATCGGACCGGCGTGGGGTTCTCCCAGTCGCCGGGGATCGCACCGGTCGTGTAGTAATTGCTGTAGTGCGGAGTGAGCACATCAAGTTCGAGCGTCGGCCACGCAGAGGGAAAAGCGTCATAAGACACCATCTCACCTGCGGCTGGGTATCCTGGTTCGCGCACGGCAGGACCGAAAAGACGGCGGACCACAGCCTCGCTCCAGAAGTTCTTGTCAGCATCGGCTACCGCGAACTCGCCTTTCACGACAAACTTGGCCGCCTCGCGTAGCATACCCTTGACGCTGGAGCCTGGCAGATAGGGGCAGCCGGTGAGACGGTCAAGGAGCAGGCTCGTTTCCGTAGGATGCGGTAAGCCGAGGCCGACGACAAGGCGGGAGGTGGAGCGCACCCGGATGGGGACAGCGCGGAGTTCTGCCAGTGCAGCCTGCCGACGCCGGAGAAAGGCATTGAAGTCCGGGGATGCTGATTTCGCGAACCTCCGTATGAAATCCTTGAAGAACTCGAGCTTGCCGTCTAGGATACCTTGCCTGCGGTCTTCGGAGATGATGCGCCAGCTCCGGTCGTAGAACTTGAAGCTGCGGTCGAAGAGGAGCGAGCGGTTGGCCCCCGACGCGTCGGTCAGCATAGCACGGATCGCAGCCGGAAAGGGCAACGCGCTCATGGCCTGGTCCCTCGCTGGTCTTCGATGAACGCCTCCGCAAACCGCTTGAGCCACACCGCCAGCGCGCGGGCCTCTGCAGCCGCCCGACGGTACTGCGCCGGATTTCCGCCGGTGATGGCATCGACTAGAGGCAGGTCAGCCTGGTAGATGTTCGCGTTGCCGGGTCTGAGCCACTCCTGGAGCCACATGCAGATACTCTCCTCAGGTGAGCCACGCCCTGCCGACAAGTAGAACGCGATGGTCTGGCCGAACCCGCTCGTGTGCAACCGGGCAGGCAGCTTGACAAGTTGGGTCTTGAACTTATCCGCCTGAGGACTATCCACTCTTTCTCTCACCTTGGCCAGGGCAAACCTCGCTCTTTCCTGCTCACGGATTGCCATGGCTCACCCCTCCTTCTTGACGAAGGTCACCCGAGTGACGCCGCGGCCAATGGTCTCGTCGCCCCCGATGCGAATGATCCTAGGGATTGCCTCGTCCGCGAACCCAGAGTTCCGCGGGGCACGCAGGACGGTCAGAAGAAGTGTCTCGGGGGGCACGACCTCCTCGACAAACATATTGCCCTGCAGATCGTCCCCTGTGGGTTCACGACCCAACCGCAGCCGGGCGGCTGCGAGTCTTTCCGTGTCTTCGAGCTTAATCGCATCGGTCGTCCCAAGCGCGTTGAGCTTGATACGGGTCAGCACTTCCGTTCCCGTTTCGACCAGCTCCTGGAACTCGCCGTCGTTGAGTACAAGCAACCGATCGAGGAAGATGTCGCGCGTGTATTCGAAATCGCCCGACGAGGGAATCAAATCAAGGAGCGCCGTAAGCGGCATCTGTTGGTCGAACAGGTCGTTCTTCTTCTTCCGAACCACGAGCAGCTCCTCGAGCAGGATGTCACCATCGACCTTGGCCCATGCTTCGCCTACTTCGGGGTTCTCGATCTTGTGAGGTTTGCCGAGCGCACGAAGAGCCCGCTCAAGAGCGAATGGGCAAGTCACCCACTGGAAAGGGCCTTCTGTCGAGCGCACGGGGAATGCCACAATGATCCCGTCGCCGAAGGATACCTGACCAGGACTCGTCGTTCCCTTCCCCTGGTCCGACTCGCCAAAGTAATGCCTCATCTTCTCCGGGCCGAGATCGCTCATCTCGTCCTTCAGGACACCCTTGATCGTCGATCCAGGGATGACAGGGTACGCGGTGTGTCGTTCGCGCTGAATCGGCAGATCGACGTATCCGATCGCACTCTCGGCCCCGCAGTGGAGGGGTGTCTCCGTATACAATCCGAGAACCGCGGTCTGAGTGAAAGTCCTAGTAGCCATCACGCATCCTTTCTGGGCATCTCACCGACGATGGTCAGCCCAAAGCCCTGTTGGGCCAAGCGCTCGCTCTCGAAATCCGAAAGGTTCGAGCAGTGGAGTGAGCAGATCGCCTTGCTGTCGGCTTCTGTCTCGAAAGCAAACACGGAGCCAGCGGGGATCGCCCGACGGAGCGGCTTGGCGCGAGCGTTGGCGAGGTCCCAACCGCCCACGAGCAGCGGCGAGCGGACAAGGCCGCCAACGAGAGTTGCCTGGAGGCCAGCCAGGGACGCGCTCAGGCGATCGGCCGAAAACCCCGGTAGATAAGCGCCAGTCTCGGACAGCGTCGGCGTCAAGAACGCGAGCAGGAATTGCCGGTCCCTGTGCGTTTCCTCACGAACGGGGGGCAGCGGCGACGGCGATCCAGGTTGGAGTCGCACAGGTCGACCATCGCCGCCCAACCGCAGCCAACCGACTGCTCCGAGCTCGCTTCCTCGGAGCTCGA
>VGYL01000643.1 GCA_016872975.1 Planctomycetota bacterium | reverse complement strand
AGTCCCGTCGGGAGACAGCCGCCGGACGACGATTACGGCACCTTCTTCCATGCCTTTGTCAGGGTCGCCTTGAGTGCCTTCCTCCCAGGCGAGGTATGCGAAGCCCTCGGCGCCGGCCGGCTCGACGAAGCCGATGATGGGCCGGCCCGTGGCGGACGTGAGTTGGCGGGGGCCCAGCCACCGGCCGTCACGGCGGATGTTGTACCGGCCGCCCCAACAGGCGCAGTAGACGTTGCCCGGGCGATCCACCGCCAGTTCGGGCTGCCCGCGGGCGGGCGACTCGACCACGCGGCCCTCGGGGACCCAGCCGTCCGGCGTGCGCCGGAAGAACTGGCCGCCGCCGTTGGTGACGTAGACATGGCCCGCGTGGTCTACCACGATATGGGCCGCTTCGGGTTCCGCGTCAGTAATCCCTTCCTGGACGGGCCAGGTCCGGCCGCCGTCGGTCGATTGCCGGTAGGCGGTCTTCTTGGGGTTGCCGTGGCGATACGCGATGTGCAGCGAGCCGTCCACGGGACTGACCGCCAGATCCGGGTAGACGTGGTCGTTCTGGCCGAGCAGGGGCTTATCCGGGTCGGTGAGAGGGACCCATGCGCCGGCCTCCAGCTTCCGCAGGCCCAGGTAGCCGCCGCTATTTCCGCCCCGGTGGACGAGATAGAGCGTGTCGTCCGGGCCGACGGCCAATTCGGTGTCCCGCAGCGTGTTGGCGATTCTCATCCGCACCCATTCACGTCCTTCGAGCCGCGCGTACTCGGAACCCGCAAACACGTGCGGCCGGCCCCGGCTGTCGATGACAATATCCGGCTCCGACCGCGCCAGCCATGCCACGTCCGCAATACCCGTGAACTGCTCGGGGCTCCACTGCTTCTTCGCGACGCTGTACTTGCGATAGTAGACACGGTCCTGGCGCCCGTAGACCAGATGCAGATCGCCTCGTCGGTCCACCTGGAGATCCGGGAATACGCCTTCAGCGGTCCCCGGGGATACCGCAACCTCGGTCGCATCGCCGCGTCCGATCACCCACAGCAGCCAGTCATCTCCGTCTTGCGGCGTAGTGAGCGGCCCGGCGGTCTTCACGAGGCCGCCGTCGCGCACGTCCTTCGTGTTGCGGGCGTTGATCCACTTGGCGTCGTAGTTCCCGCGGGGCACACGGACCGTGACGGCGCCCGGGCTTTCGAGATAGACCAGGTACTGCCGGCCCGGCTCGGCGAGGCAGTAGCCGTTGTCCACGAGGTCCGGGCGCGGCTTCATGCGCGCGAAGGGCACCGTCTTGAAGAAATCCCAGACCGCCTTGATGATGTCGTGCCGCTCCTGCACCTTTCGGCCCAGGTCCATCGTCCCGCTGAAGCCGGAGGAGGAGTCGCCGTCCATGTCGGCGAAGTTGATCGTCGAGCCGGACAGGATCATCACATACGCGTTCTTGCGGATGTCGTCGGGCGAGTACTTCGGATGGTACTGGTTCCCCGGCCAGAGCGTTTCCTGGGCATACAGCGGCTTGGCCGCGTGGTGGTTCTTCAGCAGCCCGGCGCTGAGCCGTTTGCGGTCCAGCGTCTTGGGGCCTTGCAGCACACCGTGGGTGGTCCAGTCCGCGTCGCGGAAGTGATCGTCGCCGGTCGGATTGTGCACGGAGAGCAGGTGGCCGAAGACGTCCAGCTCCTGGATCCGTCGCCCGAGGCGGTGGATCTGGTCCTCGGCCAGAACGGGTTTAGCCTTGTTGAGCAGCGGCTCCGGGCCCGACACGAGCAGCAGCACATTCCAATATGCACCCAGCCGGGCCAGCGTGTACCGCAGGTACAGTTCCTGCTTCTTCTCGTCGCGCGGGAAATCCGAATCCCGGCCGAAAAAGCCGGCGAAGGGGTACACCATGATCCGCCGGGCCGCGAGGTCATTCAGAATGCGCTCCATTCGCTGGTACTCGCGTGGGTTCGGCCGCTGCTCCCTGGCATCCCACAAGTCCGGCGTGTTCCACCCTCTGCCCCGGCCCTTGGTATCCCGGTTGAGGTAATGGCTCGCAATCGAAAGCATGTTGTAACCCTGCCCTTGGGCCCAGTCCAGGAACGCCGTGCGCTGCTGCTCGCTCCACACCTCGCCCGTCATCGTGTTGGGCCCGTCGGCAAAGAACCGGTCGCCCACGTGCAGACTGCGAATCACCGGCGCCGCGCCCCCTTTGAACCCGAGCCAGATCGGATTCTCCTCATGCACGGAGAGCATGCCCGGCAGATCGGACGGCACGCACTCGAACGTTCCCGCCGCGCCGGGACTGCCATCGGAGAAGGCGGCTTCATACCGCCAGGTACCCACCTGGTCCGGCATGAACCGCACTCGCCAGCCATCCGCGCCGTCGTAGAACCCCCAGAACCGAACCGTGCCGCCGTCGGGTTTCGTGTAGAACACCCCCAGCGTCACGTCCTGATAGGGATTGGTGTAGCTCTTTTCGTTCCGAACCTCCGTCTCAAAGAGGCCCCATCGGCCCACCTTCTGAAAGGATCCGCCTGCCGTGGCGAGGGCATCTTGCCCTTGCGTGTCGCGGGCATCCTGCCCGCGCTTCGAGGGCGGGACGCCCGCGTCACGGAAGGCAAGGCCAGGATGGCCTCGCGACGCAAGGGCGGGACGCCCTCGCCACGAAGAAACCGGGTTGGGCCCGGTAATCGCGCTCTCGATCACGCGGGGGATGCTCTCTTGGCCGGCCCCGACCCGGATTCCCACGCCCGCGAAGACGATCCCGTTGTTGCGGTTCCAGAGCACCACCGACCCGCCGGCCCCGCGTCCGCACGCCCAGGCGGCGTCCGCGCCGGGGAACAGATCGCGATCCGTATTGACCCAGGTCAGAAAGCCGTAAGGCGACTCCGGAAACTCCTGCGGCGAAAGGTCGATCTTGCCGTCATTGGGCCCGTTATAGTTGGCCTTCATGCCGCGGGTCTGCTTGCTCTCCAATTCCTCGACGAACCACTGCGGCACCAGCTCGACGCCGTTCCAGGTCCCGCCCGCCAGCGCCAGCAGGCCCAGCCGGCCCATGTGCTCCAGGCTCAGCACGAAGCGCACCCCATCCTGCATGCCGGAGGAGCTGTCCGTGACGATCCGCGTGGACCAGCCCTCCAGGCCGATGGCGTCGAAGTACGCGGCCTTGGCCACCTCCGCGTAGCGGTCCCGGTAGTCCTTCTTCCCGTAGACCCGGGCCAGGCCGTGGCACAGGTGGATCAGATTCAGGTCGGAATACGTCCACATCTGGCCGGGCGGGTAATCGGGATGATTGCCATAGGGGTAATCGAACCCCGCCGATTGCGTCATCACGTGCCACCAGGTGGTCTCGGCATCCCGGCCCTTGAGCTCGGGAACCCACGTGCTGAGCTTCTGCCGATGGGACGGGATGCGCCCTTGCTGGATCGCTGCCCCGACGATCATCGCGTGCCAGGTCTTCCGCAATGACGCCACATCGACCGTCTGATGAAAGTCCCCCTGCACCTGGACGAGATACCCATGCCGCCACAGGGCCCAGCGCGACGTCACCTTTCTAGCGGTATACGGGTGCTCCTGGATGTACGCCTCGATCTTCGGAGCAACCCCCGGGGCCAGGCCGACTTGCTCCGCCGTCCGGCGCGCCTGGTTCTCCATCTTCTGTCCCGCCGGCGGAAAGTAAAGGCCGTGATCACGGGAGGAGGCCCGTGCCGCCGGACTGCACCAGCCGGACAGCCCCGCGGCCTGAATGAGAACGACCAGGATCGTGCATCGTGTGAGCATGCCGGACACCTCCACTCCAATGAGGCCAAGAATCGATCTTGCACATGACGGCGGGATTATAGCATGACCCTACACATCATTGCGAGCCAGGCGAAGCAATCGGGTGCATGACTCCTGTTGCGCGGCCTCGTGGCGAGGGCATCCTGCCCTTGTTCTTTCGTGGCGAGGGTGCAAGCGCCCTCGAATCGCGGGCAGGATGCCCACGACACGCAAGGGCGAGACGCCCTCGCCACGGGCCTGCGCGGCACCATCTGACCCGCTCGGATCGCAAGAACGGTCATACGCCCTGGGCTCACTTGGGCATGTGGTTCGGTCCTATCAGGAGGGCCGATTCCTGGACCTCAGGGGCACGGGCGCAGATTGTCTTGGCGCCGGTGAAGTCGTTGCTGGAAAGGGCAATGGCCTTGGTCCGCTCGCCCGTGAGCGCGAGGAAGACGTCCGTGGCCTGCGGAGGGCGGCAGTGGCGGATGGCGATGCTCGTGCCGTTGCTCAGCCGCAGCAGGGGGGCGGCGCCAGGGGCGAACGGGGCCTCCAGCCCGTCGATCGCCGCGTCCTGCACATCGTCCAGCACCAGGGCGTGCCGATGGTCTGGCGTCGCGGTCTGGAGATGGACGTTCTGCAGCACCAGGCCCTGCACGTGCCGGCAGAAGAAGCCGTACGCCGGGAGCATGCCGAACATGGTGCTCTCCGGATAGGCGTCCGCCCGCTCGGGGATCTCGCGCGACGCC
>VGYL01000642.1 GCA_016872975.1 Planctomycetota bacterium | reverse complement strand
TGGGGCGCACGAGGACCACGCCACGGCGGACCATCCGTATGGCCAGCGGTACTGGTATCTCTTCAACGAGTTCTACGACTGCGATGCCGGCATCCGGGTCCAGACCAGCGACTACATCTACATCGTCGGGAACGAGTTCCACGACATGCACCCGTCGTATGCCATGATCGGCCCGACCCGGAATGTCGCCTACTCGACCGGCGGGTGCCTGCAAATGTGGAAGAACCGCCGCGTCTACTTCGTCAACAACCTGTGCTATGATACGCCACATGGAGTGTTACTGGCGGATTACAATCCCAACGCGGTTCTGACGATGGCCAATAACATCATCGGCCCCCTGAATAGCGAGTACTACGACGAATTTGGGGTGGGGGGCTGGCACGTGCATGTCCGACAGCCCCACATGGCGAACAACTCCTTCCTGCTGAACAACCTGATGTATCAAAATGGCGATCCGGTGCGGGTGAAGTGGAGTAGTCTTCCCGAGGACCTTCCCGTATATCCCGCAAGAGATGCCAACGGCAACTTCCGAAGCGACCCACTCTGGGTGGATGCGGCATCCGGGAATTTCAATCTCCAGCCAGGAAGCCCTGCAATGGATAATGGGGCGGTAAGCGATGTTTACCAGACTTTCATTGATCTTTATGGTATTGATCTGCGGAAAGACATACAAGGTAAGGCACGGCCGCAGGGTGCCGCCTGGGATATCGGGGCCTATGAGTATACCATTGTGGCTGTGAACGATCTGGCGGTTTCGAAGACTAGCCAGAATTCCGTTACTCTGAGTTGGACTGTGCCAGGGGAGCAAGCAGTAACCGGGCCGCCGGACACATATGATATCCGTTATACAGATAGCCCAATCACACAAGCAAATTGGGAGACGGCGACGCAGGTCTCAGGCGAGCCGGTGCCTGGCAGCTTCGGAGAGGCGCAGTCCTTTACAGTGACCAGGCTGCAGCCGGGCACGACCTACTACTTCGCCATCAAAGTCCTGGATGAGGTGGGCCACTTCTCCGAGTTGTCCAATGTGGTTTCGGGGATCACGGCTACCAGCGGAAACCATGCGCCGGTGCTGAACGTGGGGGATCGGTCGGCCGTTGAGAGGGTGGAGCTGCGATTTGCGGTTGACGCCACTGATGCGGATGCGGGGGATACGCTCATTTACTCGGCACCGTACTATCCTGTCGGGGCTGTCTTCACCGCAGGGACACGGACGTTTACTTGGACGCCTACGACGGAGCAGATTGGGGTTCACTATGCGACCTTCGCGGTGACGGATGGTAGTGTGACTGTCTGGGAGACGGTCAAGATCACGGTTCTGAGCGGGGGCAATCATCCGCCGGTGCTGGCTCCTATTGGGAATAAGAGCGTCAATGAGAATGTGCTGCTGAGCTTCACGATCAGTGCTACGGATATCGATGGGCAGGACATCATCTATTCAGCGAGTGGCTTGCCGAGTGGGGCCGCCTTCGATCCGGCGACACGGACGTTCACATGGACGCCTACGTTCGATCAGGCGGGCACCTACAACAACGTTACCTTCTCTGTCAACGACGGCCACGTAACGGTTTCGGAGACGATCACGATCACCGTGGTCAACGTGAACCGGCCGCCCGTCCTGGCTTCGATTGGCCCCAAGAGCGTCAACGAGAATGCCCTGCTGAGCTTCTCGGTCAGCGGGACGGACCCGGACGGGGACAGCCTCAACTACGCGACGACCCCGTTGCCGACGGGGGCCAGTTTTGCGAATCGGGTGTTCAGTTGGCTCCCGGCCTACGATCAGGCGGGGTCCTATTCGGTTACGTTCACGGTCAGCGATGGTGGGCTGACCGCTTCGGAGCCGATTACGATCTCCGTCGTTCATGTCAGCGACCGGACCCCGCCCGTGGCGCACAGCTTTTACCCGGCGGCCGATGCCTTTCAGGCTCCGGTGAATCCGGTGCTCACCTTGGCCATTTCCGACACCGGGTTGGGAGTCCAGGCCGACACGGTGTCGATCCGCGTCCAGGATCGCCTGGTGTACGCCGGCGACAGCACTCTGTATACCAGTCCGGATGGCATCTGCCGTCGTGCGGGCAGTTCTGCGAGCTATCGTTATTATTTCTTTCCTAACGATCCCTTTAATTTCGACCAACAGGTGTCCGTGCTCGTGACGGCCTCGGATCGGGCCAATAATGTCATGGCGCCGGTGTCCTACCAGTTCGCCACCATGATGCAGTCCTTCGGCCGCAATGAGCCGGTCAGCGCAGGCGATGTACCCAGCGGCCGTCCGGCCACGGCCACGGACAGCCAGGGCAATATCTGGTTGGCCTGGCATGCCGGACCCGCCGGCGCCCGGAACATCTACATCGCCAAACGCGACTGCCAGACGCAGCAGTGGGGCAGCCCCGTGGTCTTGACCTCTCTCGGCAGCGATCAGTGTCGCCCTACCATGGCGGTCGATGCCGGCGATCGGCTGTACGTGGCCTGGCAGGACAACCGCCGCGGCAATTGGGATATCCTCCTGTCCACTAGTCCGGATGGAATCCAATGGCAGGATGCCCTCCGCGTCACCGATTCGAACGACAATCAGATCAATCCTGTTATCGCGGTCGATCACGCCGTTCCGCCGCGCGCCTATCTTGCCTGGGAAGATGACAGCGCCGGCAACCAGGATATCTATCTGGCCTCATCGAATACACTATTCGCCAGCAAGACGACCACGCAGGTCACGTCCCAGGCGGCGGACCAGACGGAGCCGGTGCTGGCGGTCGCTTCCGGCAATACGGCCTACCTCGTGTGGACCGACCGACGAACTGGTACGGCGGATATCTATGGGGCGTCCAGCGCCTCTGCCTGGGCCAACGTCCCGATTGTGACGGGGGCCGGCAATCAATCGAGCCCTGCCCTTGCGGTCGAGCCCGGCACTTCGGTCCTTCACCTGCTCTGGGTGGACGACGCGGCGGATCACGCGCGAGTTCTATACGCGACCTCCGCCGGTCTGCCGGGCAGCCCCATCTCCGGCGTGCCCACGAGCGATGACACCGGCGACCAGTTCACTCCGGCGATCGTGGCCGTGCAGGATTATCGGGATATCCCCTGGGTCTATGCCTGCTGGCAGGACCATCGTTCCGTTGCCTCCTCCGGCGACAATGACCTGTACTTCGTGGAGATCCGCTCGGGTATAGCCGGCACCAACGTGCTCGTGGGCGACGACGGAACGAACTCCGACCAGAGCGAACCTGCCCTCGGCTGCGACGAATACGGCCAGCCGGTCATTCTCTGGACCGACAGTCGAGGCAGTGCGCCGCGGATCTACAGTGCCGGCACCACGTACTTCCACCCGGTCCCCTGGGCGTCCGGGACGATTTCCCTCTCGACCGGGGGCAGAATCGGCCCCGATCCGGCTTCAATCGCTGACCATCGCGATGTCTCCATCAGCATCCCGGCCAATGCCTATGGCTGCGACCTTCCTATCGCCATCTCGCAGATTCGCAATCCACCCCAATTCGGGAGTCGCTATCGCACGGGTTGTGAGATTGGTCCGAGCGGCATACACTTCCTGGTTCCGGTCACCGTGACCATCCCGTATCCAAGCTCTGCCTCCGAGCGAGCCGTTCCCTATTGGTACGACGCCCAAACGGGTACCCTGAGCCAGCAGGGGATCACCAACGTTGTGCACCGCGACCTCGGCACCGGCCTGTCGGCGCTTTCCTTCAACACGATGCACCTCACGGCATTCTGTGTGATGGAAGGCTCTGTGAATGGTGTCAGTGGAGGCGGAGGGGGCTGCGCGCTGGCGCGTTCGCATGATGGCAGGATGGGCGAGTTCTTCCTCCCCTATGCCGCCCTGGTTCTTTGTCTCTTCGCTCTCAAAACGAAGGATCGACGGTACAAAGGCATGTAGCACTTCGCCAGCCTTGAACCAGCATACAGGGTGGCAGGCTGAACTCCGGCGAGATGTCTATCTGCCCACCGATAGGACTGTGAGTACATGAGCGGGCACATGAAGCTCTTGCTGGTGATGGCTCCTGTATTGGCGGCGGCCGCAGGTGTGTTCGCCGGAGATTGGCCTGGATTCCACGGCGGGGAGCGGGAGGGGCGGGGCGATTCACCGGCGGGACCCCTGCACTGGTCGGCCGCGCAGAATGTGGTGTGGAAGACCGCCATTCCGGGGCGTGGTCATTCATCACCCGTTGTTTCGGACGAGGCCGTCTACCTTGCCACTACGTACGAGAGCCTACAGGCCTCGGCGGCTCCGCGGGTCTGGCATTACGCCACCTATGCCCTGACGTGTCTGCTCACCGTGGCGGGCGTCAGCCTTGCGCTGCGGAGCGTGGCCACAGGGGGCGCGCGGAGAGACAGAGTCTGGCAGCACGCGCGGTTCTTCCTATTTGCCCTGCTTCTCACGACGGTCGTGGTGGTGGTCCTTTTCGGCCGTCGTCTGCTCGACTGGGATGGTAGTGCCGCCCGGTTCGGGCCGATCTCCGTCGT
>VGYL01000641.1 GCA_016872975.1 Planctomycetota bacterium | reverse complement strand
AATGCAAGAACAAATCGTGGCAAAATAGGCCGCGGGCCGATAGAATCACCCGGGCCGGGGGTGCAAAACGGTTCCTGCGCGGCGGTGGCCTCTGCCGGGCCGGGACGCCCGCGCAGGAACGGCCATGCACCTTCGGAGTGGTCGCGGCGTTCGCGGCGGTAACGCATGGCCGCGGCGCGCAACTGCCTCTGCACTGGTGGTTGTCGCCCGGACCAGAGAACTGGACGTTGCCGTATTCAGGAGCATGTTATGCCACGCAAGATGACGCGACGGGAGATGATCGGGGCCGGAGTGCTGCTGGCCGGAGGGGTCTGCAGTTGCCGGACGGCGGGTGATCCGGCGGGGCCGCGCGCGAGCTGCTGTGACACGCCCATGGTGGAGCCCGAGAGCGTCACCTTCGGAGCGGGCGGCCTGACGATCGACCTGCTCAAGGCCCCTTCGCTGCGCGAAGTCGGCAACGCGGCCTACGTGGTCGATACGGCCCCGTCGCTTCAACTGATCGTTGTGCATGCCGCCAAGCGGAAGTATTGCGTCCTGTCCCGCTTGTGCACCCACGGCGGACAGGTCGTCAGCTACAATCGCCACCGCGGCGTCCTGCAATGCAACAACTTCAATCATTCCATCTTCGACCTCGACGGCCGCGTCTGGAAAGGTCCGGCCGAGAAACCGCTGAAAGCCTACGGCGTCGTCCTGGTGGAAGACGCGCTGGTGATCTATGTATGAGAGTTGGAGTTCGGCAAAATGGAAGTTGGGCCTATTATTCTTCTCGGAAATCCGCTTCCCGATTTCTTTCTTTCCCAAGTAGGCCCAACTTCCATTTTGCCGAACTCCAGTGAGAGGACACCACATGCCCCGCATCCTGCTGCTTGCCCTGTGCCTGACGGCCGCGTGCCTCCTGCCCGCCCGGGCGGCGGGTCCCGGCACGCCGGCTGCTCCCTGGCGCAACCCCAAGGACCGCATGACCTTCGTGTGGGTCCCGGCCGGGAGTCTCACGGTGGAGGCTCCCGTCGAGCCCCGCGACCCCAACGATCCCGGGAGGACCGGTCTCCAGGAAGTGACGTTCCCGGGCTTCTGGATGGGACGCACCGAGGTGACCGTCGGCCAGTTCCGTCGCTTCGTGAAGGAAACCGGTTACATCACCGAGGCCGAGAAGGCCGGCTACCGATTCACCTGGCAGTGGCCCGGCTTTCCGCAGAAGGCGGATCATCCGGTCGTCTATGTCAGCTACCAGGACGCCCTGCGCTATGCCCGCTGGGCGGGGGTGGACCTGCCGACGGACGCCGAATGGCTCTATGCCTGCCGGGCCGGCGCGACCACGACCTACCCGTGGGGCGAGCGCGTGGACGATCGCTACCTCTGGCATCGGGCCAACACGCAGGGTACGGGCACCCGCCCCGTGGCCCGCAAGCGGCCGAACGCCTGGGGCCTCCACGACATGATGGGCAATGCCTGGGAGTACGCCAAAGTCTGTGAGACCTGCTTCGCCCTGCGCGGCGGCTCCTGGACCCGCTGCCCGCAATACCGGATGCGCGACGGCAACCTCACCGGCGACCTGCTGGCCGGCGCCGTGGAACCGCGCATCCATCCGTGTGATCACAATCCCAAGTATCCCCCATACCGCTGGGACGACGACCGGGGCTTCCGCTGCATCCGGCGCGTCGGGGCCGAGGTGAAGTGATGGACTTCGGCGTGACACCGAAAAAGCAGGCCCAATTGGAGGCCCGGATGGCGGCTCTGGGCCTGCGCGAGGCGGACCTCCAGGAGAAGTTCATCCACTCCTCCGGCCCCGGCGGCCAGCGCGTCAACAAGGCCGCCAGTTGTGTTTACCTCAAGCACCTGCCCACCGGCCTGGAGGTCAAGATGCAGCAGGAGCGCCGGCAGCGCCTGAACCGCTACTACGCCCGCAAGCGGATGTGCGAACTGCTCGAAGAAAGGACCCTGGGCCCGCAGAGCCCCGCCGCCCAAAAAACCGACAAGATCCGCAAACAAAAGCAGCGTCGCCGCCGTCGCAGCAGCAGTGCTTAGCAGGAGCGCAGCGACGAAGCAATCTCCCTCCACAGGTTCAGAACTGGTGCAATGCGGTATTAGACGGGCGTCGCAACGAGCGCCGTACGGCCCGGGGACCGAATTGGCCCTTGGCGCCTTGCGAGACGCCCGGCTCACTCGTCGAGGCGGTATTCGTACATCGAATGGCCGACCGCGCGGGCCGCCTGGACGATCTCCGGATAGGGCCGGTCGCAGATATCGACGAAGCCGATCTGGTAGTTCTCGCCGTCGCCGCGGCCGGTCGTGGCCTGGTCGAGGTACTGGAACCAGTGCGTCCCGACGAGGTAGGGATTCCGCAGGGCCCCTCGGACGTAGTCGGCATACTTGTCGGCGCGGTCCTTCTGGCTCTCGGTCCGGCGCAGGCCGGTGTGGAACATCCCCCGGTCGAGTGCCCCGAAGTGGAACTCGCCGATGATGACCGGCATGTCGATCCCGTCCGGCAGCTTCGTGTCCTCGACGTCGTAGGTGTAGCGATTGTAGCTGACCACGTCGCAGAACTTCGTGGCGGCCCGGGCGGCGCGGTCGTTGACCCACGCGAACCGGCAGCCCAGGTAGAGCTGATGGGACGCGACGCGCTTGATCTCCCGCCGGATCGTGCTGAAATACGTCTCGGCGGTCTTCGTGTAGAACTCCTCCAGATCGGGCCGTGCCTTGGCCTTGTCGGGCGCCTGCTGATGCTGGAGCAGGGCCTCCCATGATTCGTGGCTGGTCCCCCAAGCCTCATTGAGGTCTTCAACTGTCTGGTACTTGTCTTTCAAATCGTCGATGAAGACGACCTTGGCGGCTTGGCTGGGCGGCGAGATCAGCGTGGCCAGCGCCAGCGAAATGTCGTCGCCCCAGGCCAATTCGTTGTGGACGAAATAGCCGAGGCACCACGGATCGTCCGCCGTGCGGCCGCGCTCTTGTTCCATCCGCGTCCGCAGATTGGCCTGGAAGCTCGGATCGAAGACATCGTAGAACTTGCCCCAGTAGCCTTCCGACCCCTCCAACCGCCTGGCCTCGAACGAGATGGTCGCGGTATAGGGCGTGCGCCGCTCCAGGTAGATCCGCTCGTCGGACCAGTTGGCGATCGTATTGACGGCCCAGCTCTCGAACCGGCGGTGTGTGACCTCCGAAAAGACCGGCTCGAAATCCTCGCCGTACTTGCGCAGCAGGTTGGCGCGGGTGAAATCGTAAGTCCGGTAGGGCGCGTGGTCCTTGTAGTAGCCGTGGGGCGCCCAGCCCGCCTGGCCGTAGAAGCGCCCGCAGGGCGAGTCCGCCTCCGGCAGACGGCGGAAGTATTGCTCGCGATTCGTGATCGGGGTCGCGTTGCCGGCGCGGACGCAATCGATGCCGTGGGACCAGAACAGCTTGCCCGCCGGGTCCACGAGCCACCATTTGCGCTGGTATTTGTGCACGGTGAAGAAGCCCGTCGCCTTGAGTTTGGGGCCGTCCGCCCACCCGCCGTACTTGTTCCAGCTCTTCGGCCGGGCGTGGGCCTTGAGGTCCTCGTCCTCGACCCGTGCCTGGGCCGTCAGCTCTTCGACGCTGTGCGTCTTGCCCGGCCAATCGCTGTGCACGTATTGACCGAGCTCGTCGATGAACGGCAGGAACGTCGCGGTCTTGAGAACCTGGACACGGCCGCCCGCGCGGATGTTGTCCACCTCGAAGACCGCGCCGGTCTTCGGCCGATCCAGGAACAGGATCAGTTGTGTCACCTGAGCCGTGTCGATCTTGCCGGCGTGGACGGGAAAGCCGCGCATCCCCACCAGCTCCAGCGGTTGATCGAGCTTCCACGGCACGGGGAAGATGCGCACGGTCAGTGGTTGCGCGGCGCCCGGCTCCAGGGTGATTTGGTCCGCGACGCAGTTCTTGGTCCCGTCCGCCCCGGGATTGTCCACGCGGCAGCGCAGGGCGATCCGTTCCTTGCCCCGGTTGGTGACCTCCAGCGCGATATGCTCGCGGGCCGACAGATCCCACCGGCCCTGGGGCGCCTTCAGTGTCACCCCGGGCCACGGGGCGCTGTGACCCGTCTCCACCCGCAGGGTCCCGTCCGCTGTGACCGTCGCTTTGGCATCGGTGGTCGCCATGACCCCGGTGTCAAACCCGGGGCTGAAATCGAACAGGACTTGGGAGCCGGTCGGTTCGGTGGCCCGGCCTACCCAGGCGCCCATCAGAATCACCGCAACCACAACAGGGATGATGATCTCGCCATGTCTCATGGACCTCGTCCTTACTCAGAACCACTTTCGCTCACGGTTTCGTGTGGACGCCCACGCGCCCCGGCGATTCTACCGCACGGACCGGCCCACTGGCAAGGCCCCCGGTCTCCCGGCCCAGGGCAATCGCAAAGTCGCAAGACATGGTTGGGTGGCAGCGGCAAGCGGAGTCTTCGGAGCTTGCCGATGGTTTCGCCCGTCGCCATCGGCAAGGCCTGCGCAAAGCCTACGGCCTTG
>VGYL01000640.1 GCA_016872975.1 Planctomycetota bacterium | reverse complement strand
AATGACATACTTGGGCACCCTATGTCATTGCGAGCGAGGCTCGCCGAGCGCGGCAATCTACCACCATAGTCGCGGTACTTGTGAAATGCGGTACTAGTGCTTCATGACAATCGAACCTCCGGGTAGAGGCGACGGGTGGCAGCGGCAAGCGGAGTCTTCGGAGCTTGCCGATGGCGGATAGGCAAACCATCGGCAAGCTGCGCTTGCCGCTGCCACCCACCCGGAACGTCAATTGTCATGAAGCGCTATTACGGCATTTCGCACGTTCTGCCACGATAGAGTAGAGATTGCTTCGTCGCTGAAGCTCCTCGCAATGACATATTTGGGCGCCCTGTGTCATTGCGAGCGAGGCTCGCCGAGCGCGGCAATCATGTCCTTGCGAGGCCGGGCGCGCAGCGGCGCTGCGCGCCGAGGGCGACGAAGCAACCTCACCCATAGTCGCGATGCTCGTGAAACGCGGTGCCGGGTGTAGGAGGGCGGGACAGGCACGTCAGTCACGTTCGCCCGTCTCGGCGGCGATGGATGATGTCCGCCGGGATGTCAGTCCTGCGGCGGCGGGGGTTCCGGGTCGCCTTCGAGCGGGGTGTGGGCCCACTCGTGCCAGAGCAGGGCCTCCTGGGCGGCCGGACGGCTGGCGGCATAGAGGCTGACCTCCGTGCGGGCGGGGTCGAGGGCGTGGAGGTCGGCGGTGAGCAGGTAGCGCAGGCCGCGGCCGCCGGCGTTCCAGAAGGTGACGGTGGCGGATTCGGCGTCCGGGGCGAGTCTGGTGGTCACGCCGGGCTGGTAGGTAAGACGGTTGGTGAACCGGTACTTCTCCTGCGCCCGGCGGGCGATCCGCACATAGACGGTCTCGGCATCGGCGGGTACCTCGAAGGTGTACGTGCGGTGCGGACTTTGCCGCAGGCTCCGGACACTCGTCGGCCCGCCGCAGCCGCCGAGCCACAGCAGGGCCGCCACAAGCGCCGCACTGCCCAGCCGCCACGTCCTGTTCTTCTGACTCATTCTCATTCTCATGCTCTGCAATGGCCCGCCCAAGAGCCAAGACCGGGTGGCATCGCCAAGGGCTCTGCCCTTGACGATGGTTCCACGTAGATCCGCGCGACCATCGTCAAGGCTGGAGAGGGCTCCCAAACGCGATTCATCGCGTTTGGGAACCCAGGCCGGCCTGGGCGATGCCACCCGGCAGAGGCGTTAGCCTTTGAGCGGATCGTTGATATTCTGGGATCCTGTCGGCCGTATTATGGCCGCAATGGCCGGCAGAGCAAAGAAAAAGTTGGCCAGGCCCTGGTGGCGGGTGCATGACTGTTGTTGCGCGGTTCGGAGTTCCGCCTTATGAGTTTTGACGAGCAAGTCCGGTAATGTGTAGGGTGGGGCTTGCCCCACCGCTTTCCTTGGGTCCGGCTTCCTGGTGGGGCAAGCCCCACCCTACAACCACACGTTGCCTGGCGCGAGGCACATCGGCGAAACGACGGGGGCGGCGCGATTGCCGGTTTTGTCCGTCAAAATTCATCAGGCGGGTTTGAGAGTCTTCCGGCGCAGCCGGCTCCACTTTAGGCGGATGCAGGACTTCAGAGGCTGTTCGGACTGTTTGACCCGTCTTATGAGTCTTGACGAACAATTTCGGTAATGGCCGCGCGGGCCGCTCTCCGCGTAGGTCGTGCGTCCTCGCACGACATCTTCGGCGAGCGGGGACGGGGTCCCCAAACGCGATGAATCGCGTTTGGGAGCCCACGCTCGCCCTACGAAGAGCGCCCGTCGCCGGGTTCTGATTACCGATCTTGCTCGTCAAGACCCATAAGGCGGAACACCGCTGGAGTGGCGCAACAACGGTCAGGCACCCCCTGGTGGCCGGTCAGGCCGGGAGGGTGGGCGTACGCTGGGTCGGGTAGGCCTCGAGCAGCAGACTGATCTCCGCGTCCGCGTCGCCGGACCGCCACAGAGCGATGACGTAGAAGAGCAGGCCCGACAAGAGGACGCCGGGCACGCAGATGGCGGCGACCGTGCCCGCGAACGGGTAGTCGCCGTGCAGGGAGGCGTAGATCACCACGCAATAGACCCAGGAGAGCATCCCGGTGGGCAGCATGATCGTCCGGAAGTTCAGCCGGCCCGCGCGGGAGAGCAGGACAATGTAGGGAAGGCCGAAGCACAGGACGCTCAGATAGACCAGACCCGCGCCGAAGGTCAGAACGAACGTATGCAGGGCGGCGGTTACCACGTCGCTGCGGTCAAGACCGAAGCGGGTCACGGCGGTTTGCAGGGAGAGAAAGAGGGTCACAGGCACGACAGCCGGCGCCAGGACCAATCCCCAGAACAAGCGGAACCCTCGGAGCCATCTTCGACCGTTCATCTTCTCCTCACCTTCTCCCGTGCACCATCCACGTCGGGCCTGTATGCGGTCAGAACGCTTGCGCGGCCGTTCGGGTGCCCGCCCAGTCTCTCCGCCTGAGTGTGGCCCTCCAGCCGGGCAGAGCCCGTCGCCGCCCGGAGATCCTTCTCGCGTCCCGGCTGCACCGGCGCCGCCCAGTCCTATTCCCTTCAACGATCCGCGCACAGGCTAAACGAGAATTCTGGCCACAGAGGACACAGAGGTCACAGAGAAGAGCCCAAGTAAGAGGGCAAGAAGGTAAGAGGTTTAGAAGGTCGGAGGGCCGGGCGTTCTTCCCCTTGATCTTCTCACCTTCACACCTTCTGATCTTCTTCTCTCTGTGTTCTCTGTGACCTCTGTGGCTTTTCTTCTTGGCCTTCTACCGGGTCGTTGATTCCCTTGCCTGTTATTATGCCCCAAACGACCGGAAAACGCAAGGAAATACCGGCGGACGTCAAGAAAAACGTCCCGAAATGAGCGTACTGGCGCCCGGTTCTCGCCGCAGGTATGCTGGCAGACAAGAGCGGGTGGCGGGGATCGAACCCGCGTAGCCAGCTTGGAAGGCTGGTGCTTTACCACTAAGCAACACCCGCGTGCGTTTCTTGATTCTTCGGCACGGACGGCGTATAATTACCGGTTTCTATCGCCGGATCAGTTTAATGGTGCAGGTGAAGATGTCAAGAAAAATGAAGATCTCGGAGCGGGCGGCGGTCGCCAAGGCGGCCTCGATTCGGCTGGGGGCGGTCAAGACGGAAGTCAAGAACGCCGCCCTCAACGAGATCGCCAAGGCGCTGCTGGAAAATGGAGCGAGGATCGTCGAGGCCAATCAGCGGGACCTGGAGGCGGCCCGGACGAGCGGCCTGGCGGCCCCCTTGCTCAAGCGGCTCAAGTTCGACGAGGGCAAGCTCGCCGACGTCTGTGCCGGCATCCACAGCCTGATCAAGCTGCCCGACCCGGTCGGCCGGACCCTCGGCGCCATCGAGATGGACGAGGGCCTGGAGCTCTACCGCGTCAGTTGCCCGATCGGCGTGATCGGCGTGGTCTTCGAGTCCCGCCCGGACGCCCTGGTGCAGATCTCGACCCTGTGCCTCAAGAGCGGCAACGCCGTCCTGCTCAAAGGCGGCAGCGAGGCCGCCCACACCAACCGCATCCTCGCCGACACCATCGCCCAGGCCGCCGACGCCGCGGGCCTGCCCGCCGGCTGGATTCACCTGCTCGAGACCCGCCAGGACGTCGCCGACATGCTCGCCCTCGACGAGCAGATCAACCTGATCATCCCGCGCGGCTCGAACGCCTTCGTCCGCCACATCATGAGCCGCACGAACATCCCGGTCCTCGGCCACGCCGACGGCATCTGCCACGTCTACATCGACGCCGACGCCGACCTGGAGATGGCGGTCCGCCTCACCGTCGATTCCAAGTGCCAGTACGTTGCTGTCTGCAACGCCGCCGAGACCCTGCTGGTGGACGCTGATGTAGCCCCCACGTTCCTGCCCCAGGTCCAGGCGGCCCTGGAAGCCTGCCACTGCCGCCTCAAGGGCGACGACCGCACCCGCGCGATCATCCCGATCGAGCTCGCCACGGAGGAGGACTGGTCCACCGAGTACCTCGACTACACCCTCTCGATCAAGGTCGTGGACGGCCTGGACGCCGCCATCGACCACATCAACCGCTACGGCTCCGGCCACACCGACGCCATCGTCACCGCCGACCGCGAAAAGGCCGAACGCTTCATGAACCTCGTCGATTCCGCCGACGTCTTCTGGAACGCCAGCACCCGCTTCTCCGACGGCTACCGTTACGGCCTGGGCGCCGAAGTCGGCATCAGCACCAACAAAATCCACGCCAGAGGCCCCGTCGGCCTCGACGGCCTGGTCATCTACAAATGGAAACTCCTCGGCAAAGGCCAGATCGTGGCAGACTACACCGGCCCCAACGCCCGCAAGTTCACCCACAAGAAACTGCGGTAGCCCGTAGCATGGGCGTCCCGCCAGGGCGATTGCGCGATACTGGGTAACTTGGCATAATTGGGCAATTACGCTTCCCGCCGCTTGCTGAGGGACAGCAAGGGTAGAGGGAATCGTGTGAGCCTGGGAGTACATGCCATGTTGCCGAAG
>VGYL01000639.1 GCA_016872975.1 Planctomycetota bacterium | reverse complement strand
ATGCCCCGGCACGAAGACGGCCATGCCCGGTGTCAGAGGCGTCGCGCCGTCGGGGCCTTTGACCAGGCCTCGCCCTCTGACGACGAAGACCTCATGCTCGTGGGGATGGCTGCCGTCGCTGCTGCGGCCGCCGGGCGGGATCTCGATATAGCGCAGCTCGAAGCTCGGGGCCCCGATCTCGCTGGTGAGCAGCCAGTGAATCCGGTTGCCCGACTTCGTGAGGCACATGGCGTCCTTATTGCTGATATCCGTCACATACATAACCACGTCTCCAACGCCAAACGCGGGATTATACCGCGCCAGGCTCGTGCACAGGAGAAGTCATGGCAACGATTTCCGCGCGAACCTCAGGCTCTTCGACGTCCGGGTGTATGGTTCGGAGAGCCGCCTTCAGACAGTGTTTGGAGTTCCGCCTTCAGGCGGGCCAAACAGTCCGTCCTTCTTCTTTCTTGCGTATTTAGAGAGTGTGGAGCCGGCTGCGCCGGAAAACCCTTGGACCCGCCTGAAGGCGGTACTCCGAACGAAGACCGGCGACCTGCCGGAAGATGGTACTGCGAATCCACACAACGAGCCGCACTCCCACCGAACGGCCCGCCACAAGTCAGCTTGGACGCAGTGCGTATCACGTGCCATTTTCACCTGCCGGCATGGGAGTGCTTCTGGCGAAGACTCGTGTCCGGCCGTATACTGTGACGCACGCAGAAGTACCTGATGGGACGATCTCGGGCGAAAGGAGCCGTCGATGGTTGACAGAATGGGGCGTCGCAGTTTTTTCGCGGGACTTTGCACTCTCGGAATGGCTTCGCAGGTCGGGCCCTGGATCGGGCCTGTGGCCACCGCGGCGGAGTCGGGCCGGCGGGGGGACCTCAAGGTGACGGATGTGCAGGTCCTTCAGGTGACCGGCAAGAGCAAACGCAGGGCCCTCTACCTGAAGATCCAAACGGACGGTGGCGTCGCGGGCCTCTACGGCCCGATCGACAATGAGGCGGGTCTCTTCGTCGAGCGATCCTTCAAGCGGCCCCTGCTCGGCCAGGACCCGCTGGCCCACGAGGCCTACTGGGACCGGATGTTCCGGGCGGACCGCCACTCGCGCGGCAGCCACTACCTCATCGGCCTCAGTGCCGTGGACAACGCCCTGTGGGACCTGCGCGGCCGGCTCCTGGGCCTGCCGGTCTGGCGCCTGCTCGGCGGCTCCCGCAAGAGCGTCCAGGCCTACGCCAGTTGCCTGGGCTTTTCGCAGGAGCCCGCGGCCCTGCAGGCCAAGGTCCGCGAGCTGAAGGAGCAGGGCTACCGGCACCAGAAATGGTTCGTGCGCGACCGGGGACCCCGGTTCGGGCCGCAGGGGGTTCAGAAGGATGTCGAGGTAGTCCGACTGGCCCGCGAGGCGGCGGGGGACGACGTGGACCTGATGTTCGACGCCTACTGGCAGTGGGACCTGCAGTACGCCCTGGCGTGGGCGAGGCGGGCGGAGCAGTACCACCCGCGCTGGATCGAAGAGCCGTTCCAGACGGCCAACCTGGAGGCGTTCATCGAGCTGAGCCGCAGGACCTCCATACCGGTGGCCACGGGCGAGCACTTCTACGGCCGCTGGGACGTCCACGAGTTCCTCAAGGCCCGGGCGATCACGGTGGTCCAGGCGGACCCGGAATGGTGCGGCGGCGTCAGCGAGCTGGTCAAGATCTGCACCCTGGCCTCCGTCCACGGCGTTCAAGTGGTCCCGCACGGCCACAGCCTGCACGCCGCTATGCACGTCGTCGCCAGCCAGCCCCTGGAGGTTTGCCCCCTGGTCGAGTACCTGATCCAGAAGATGGGAACCTACTACGAATTCGAGAAGCACCCGTCCAAGCCCGTCAACGGCCTGCTGGAACTGCCCGACCGCCCCGGCTTCGGCATCGAGCTGGACGAATCCAAGATCCAGGACATACGCCCCATATCCTGGCAACAGACCTGATCGGGAAGCCGGCTCGCCCCCCGACCAGGTCGAGAGCAAGGGCTGGGAAGAATGTGGTATAATGCTCTTGTAGGCGTGCAGGCAGTGTTCCCGTACGCGTCCGCTGATGGCAGTGAGCCCCGAGCCGACGCTGGATTGAAGGAGTGTTACAGGTGGAACCAACGACAACGTCCGTCTTCGATTTGAGCCCCTCGGAGAAGCTCCAACTCGTGGAAGACCTATGGGATGATCTTGCGGCGACTCCCGAGGCGATCCCCGTCTACGATTGGCAAAAAGAGGAACTGGCCCGGAGGGAGGCCAATTTGAGGAAGGACCCCGGTTCAGCACTCACCTGGGAAAAAGTCAAACGCAGGGTCCGCCATCGCTATGGCCACTAAACTGATCATTGCGCCGGAGGTTGAACAGGACTTGGCTGAGGCAGCCATTTGGTATGAAGCACGGCGTGCCGGCTTGGGCGAGGAGTTCCTCAGTTGTATCGATGCCTGTATTGCCGCGGTTCTCCGGATGCCCGAGACACAGGCCGTCGTCCATGAGCAGTACCGTCGGGTTTTGGCACGACGGTTCCCGTACGCCGTCTTTTACAAATATGCGGCTGGTGTGGTAACCGTATACGCTGTCTTTCATTGTTCCCGCGATCCCAGCAAATGGCGTCAGCGCCTCCCCTGAACCCCAAATGAGAAAGCCTCCTTTGTCCGAAGGATGACAATCGGTATGATAGGCAGTTGGGAAACAGGGGTGAACCGAGCTATTGACGTGACGCACGGAGTTGAGGCGCTGATGGCGTTGGAGATTGCCCGTGGAAGACCACAAGAAGACGTTTGATGCCGTGGCCGAGTCCAGAAAGTGGAAAGAGGCTGTGGGCAAGAAGATCGAAGGAATGACCCCGGAGGAGATCGTGGCCTATTTCGATCGCGCTGCGGTCCGCCGGCGTTTTGAAGAAGCCCTGCGCCGAGCGGAACAAGCCGGCAAGGGAGAGAGCGAGGCCGGAGAATAGGAACTCTTCCTCGGTACCTGTATTTGGGCGTCGAATATGAAGAAGACCTTTGACTGTGTCCGCATGCAACATCGAGGGGGCGAGCAGGTCATGAAGGAACTGGAGGGCAGATTCCTCCAGGAGCAACTCGAATAGTGGCAGAAGGGCACCGAAGACCTCAGAACGCGTCAGCAGGAGTTGAGGCAGAAGGGCAAACGCTCCAAGTAAGCATGGCGTCCCCAGGACTGTGCTGCTCATAGTTGGCGCGGGAATGGGACGCATGTGGTGCAATGGGTCTCATCATATGGAAAATACCAGTGACCTGTGGGACACGTTGGTCTTGGGTGTTCACCCTGTAACGTGGGCTTCACTTCGCGATCTGATCGAAGATATCTGGCCCAAGATCATGACACAACTGATTGTACTCAGGGATATCGAGATTGCGGGACCTTCCCAGGAGGCGTGGTTCCACGTGCGGAGGGCCGCATATGGAGACAGGGTTGAAGTCCTCCGTTTGAAACGTGGAGTCCTGTCGGGTCAGAACAGCGCGGGTATACGACTTCTGGGTCAGGCAGAGAGCACTATGAGATGGGCAAGCTGGTGCCCCGAGAGGTTCCAGCAACACCACGACAACGCCTTTCTTTCGTTCCTTCAGAAACTCAGCATTCTCAGGGTACGAGATGGCGTTTGTTATAGTCGGTTCCTGGCAGGAAGCCCGGTGTCCGCCTACAACACGGATCCGGGATGTCAGGCAGCATACAGGGTAATGATGTGTCGGAGCACCGTGTGGTACGATCAACTCGTGCCATGGTTTGACCATCTGCATTTGAAGGGGATGGATATAGAAGGGGCGCATGAATATGCGCACTGGTTCGGGCACATCATTTCCGGATGGGATTAGACCTAATAAGGCAATGCAGCCAGCGGATAACTGGCAGGGACCATCGTGTGATGGACTGTCAAGAAGCATTTGCCCATTGAAACCCTCGAAAGGCAAAAGGCGTGAAGGTAATTGGATACCTCTATTTCAGCACGCGCGACCGGGCGGAAGACGTGATCAGCTTGCACGCACAGGAGGCCAAGGTTCGCGCTTGGGCTGAATTGAACCGGGCATCGGAGGTGGTCATCTTCCGGGATGAAGGACTGAACGAAGAACGGCTCGAGGATCGACCAGGCCTGCAAGCTGCCCTAAATGAAGTGGGCAAGGGAGATGCGCTGGTATGCCATTCCTTATTGTGTTTGGCTCATCAACCGAACGATCCGGCGATTTCGCAATCCACGATGAACATGCTGGCAATAGCGAGTACGCTCCGCCAGAAGAAAGCGAAGCTGGTGAGTTTGTGCGAGGATGCCGATGAAGCGATCTTTCGTGTATATGGATCGATATTTCGCAAGTTCGGTCTACCGGTCGACGAAGTTCCTCCCACCAAGGAGATTCACAGCGAGTGTAAGCCTTTGTTCCTCCACGGCATTCTGTTCCTTACGATTGCCGCGAGCATCATCTTCGTGATCAGCGGGCTCTGTGTGAACAATCCTCGCTTGGTAGTTGTAGGCTTTGCCGG
>VGYL01000638.1 GCA_016872975.1 Planctomycetota bacterium | reverse complement strand
AGGTGCAAAACGTTCGTCCGGACGTCCGGATTGCGAAAGGAGCCGTCGCATGGATCGGAAACACAACTACTTGTATGGGATCGTGGTTATGACTGCTATGGCTGGTCTGTGGCCCGTCGAGGCCCCTGCCGACGAGGGAATGTGGCTCTTCAATAACCCGCCGAAGAAGCTGTTGCAGGAGAAGTACAACTTCGCCCCCGGCGACGACTGGTATCTGCACTTGCAGCGGGCCAGCGTCCGCTTCAACAGCGGCGGGTCCGGCTCGTTCGTCTCGGCCGACGGGCTGGTGCTGACGAATCATCACGTCGGGGCCGACTGCCTGCACAAGCTCAGCACGAAGGATCGCGACCTGGTCGCCGAGGGTTTCTACGCAAGGACCCCTGAAGAAGAGATCCGCTGCGTGGACCTGGAGTTGAACGTCCTGCAGAGCATCGAGGACATGACGGCGCGGATCAACGCGGCGGTCCAGCCGGGGATGAGCTCGGCCGAGGCGAATCAGGCCCGCCGGGCCGCGATGAACACGGTGGAAAAGGAATCGCTCGACCGGACCGGCCTCCGCAGCGACGTGATCACCCTCTATCACGGCGGGCTCTACCATCTCTACCGCTTCAAGAAGTACACCGACATCCGCATCGTCTTCGCCCCGGAGAAGGACATCGCTTTCTTCGGCGGCGACCCGGACAACTTCGAGTATCCCCGCTACGATCTCGACGTCTGCTTCTTCCGCGTCTATGAGGACGGCAAGCCCGCCCGGATCGAGCATTACCTCAAGTGGAGTCCGAAAGGCGCCGAGGACGGCGAGCTGGTCTTTGTCTCCGGCCATCCCGGCCGGACGAGCCGGCTCAACACGATGGCTCATACGGAGTTCCTGCGCGATCGGACTTTTCCCCATACGTTGCGCAAGCTGTTTCGCTGGGAGGTGGTGCTGTCCACGTACAGCGCGGAGAGCCGGGAGAACGCCCGCCGGGCTTTGGACGATCTGTTCGGCGTTCAGAACAGCCGCAAGGCCCGCCTGGGGATGCTCGCCGGCCTGCAGGACCCCTCGATCGTGAGTCGCAAACGCAGCGAAGAGCAGCAGCTTCGCCAGATGGTCCAGAAAATGATGGAAGACGCAGGACAGAAGGCAGCACCGACATCCGCCGGCCGTCCGCCGTCGGCCGCCCTCCTTCCTCAGGATTTCGGCGATCCCTGGGCCGGGGTGATTGCCGCTCTGAAAGTCTGGGACGGGATCTACTATGACTGGGACCTGCTGGAGCAGCGGTCCGCGTTCCGCAGCCAGTTGTTCGGGATCGCCCGCACGCTGGTGCGGCTGGTCGAGGAGTCGGGCAAACCCAACGCCGAGCGGCTCCGCGAATACCGCGAATCGAATCTCGAGTCGCTGCGATTCGAGCTCTTCTCCGAAGCGCCGATCTACGAGGACCTGGAGACCACGCTACTGGCCGATTCGTTGAGCATGCTGGCGGAGATGAAAGGCTTCGAGGACTCGCTGGTCCGAACCGTGCTGGCGGGCCAAGCACCGCGGGAGCGGGCCGCCCGCCTGGTGGAGGGCACGAAGCTCGCGAGCGTCGAGGTCCGTAAAAAGCTCGCTGAGACCGGCCCGGAGGCGGTCCGGGAATCGAACGATCCCATGATCCAGCTCGCTCTACTGGTCGATCCCCCCGCCAGAGACCTCCGCAAGACCTACGAGGACCAGGTGGAAGAGCCGCTGCGCCAGGCCTATGCCAAGCTGGCCGTGGCCCGTTTTGCGATCTATGGGACCGAGGTCTATCCCGACGCCACCTTCACCCTGCGCCTGGCGTTTGGGCAGGTCAAAGGTTACACGGAGCAGGGCCGGCCGGTCCCACCCTGGACGACCTTTGCCGGCCTGTATCGCCGGGCCGAGGAACAGGGTAACGTGCCCCCCTTCCAACTGCCGCCGCGCTGGATCGAGCACAAGGACCGGATCGACCTGACCACGCCGTTCAATTTCGTCTCGACGGCCGACATTATCGGCGGCAACTCCGGCAGCCCGGTGGTCAACCGCAACGGCGAGGTCGTCGGACTCATCTTCGACGGCAACATCCAATCGCTGGTCCTGGACTTCATCTACACGGAGCAGGAGGCCCGCGCCGTCAGCGTCCACTCGGCGGCGATTCTCGAAGCCCTGCGCAGCGTCTATCGGACCGACCGCATCGTCTCAGAACTCCTGCCGTAAGGCAACGCGAAGCCGCCAACACGGTCGCCTGGGCCTCTGCCGCGCGGCCCGAGCCATGCGTCTGTCCCTGTGGCACCGGTGCACCGTTGGCCTCCGGCAAGAGGCAGAGGAGCAGTGCCCTTTCCGGCGGTTTTTTCTTGTCGCCCCCGGCCCGTATGCTATACTTTGGGTAAGGGAATGAATGTCATAGTGAGGATGCTACGGCTGGAGAAAAGGAGGAGTGCACCGCGCTGAACTCACCAACAGTAAAAGCATGGTCACAAGAGGCCGGCGAAGCCGCCGCGTACGGCTTCGCGCCGTCGGACACAGGCTCGGACGAGACGAGAACGCGCCCGGTAAGCATCTGCGCGATTTTCGACCATACCCGAACCGATCCGAGCCGGAGCACGTTCTATAACAGGACGTCTCCTTACCGGTTCGTGACCTGCGGCATCCGCCGGGCCGTTCCGGGACACAGTCGTCTCGCGCGGTTCCTGAACCTGGGCCTCACGGCCCTGCTCTGCAGGGTTCGATACCGCTCCCGACGAATCGACGTGGTCATCTCGGGCGACCCGCGGATCGCGCTGGCGGTGGGGATTGTCCATCGTCTCACCGGGGCCCGGGTCCGGCACGTGGTGTGGAACTTCAACACCAGCCGGATCTACACGGGCTGGCGGCGCTCCCTGGCGCGGTTTGCCCTGCGGGATGTGGATACCGCGATCGTGTATTCCCAGCACGAGCGGCGCGTCTATGCCGCCATGTTGAATCTGCCGGTGGAGAGACTGGTCTTCAAGCACTATACCGGACCGTACCTGGAGGACGAGCGGTACCGGGCGCTGCCGGTGCAAAAGGACCACTGCGTCGTCTCGGCCGGGTATTCCGGCAGAAACTATCGGCATCTGGCGGCCGTGGCCGAGCATCTGCCGGACGTCCCCTTCTTCCTGTTGACGTACCCGGCGGCGGTCAAGGGACTGTCGTTCCCGCCGAACGTGCAGATTCTGGCGGAGGTTCCCGAATTGGAGTACTGCCGGCACATCGCCCGGGCGAAGGTGTTCTTCCTGCCGCTGGCGAACAAAGAAACGGCCAACGGCCAGATTGCGATCGTCCAGGCCATGGCGCTGCGGACGCTGCTCGTAACCAATCTGACGGCGGGCACGAGCGACTATCTGCTGCCGGATCACAACTGCCTGGTCTATGACGAGCAGGACCTGCCGGCGACGGCGGCGATGATTCGATCGGCCCTGGCCGATGACGCCCGGCGGGAGCAGATCGTCCGCAACGCCTATCAGTATGCCGCCCAGCGGTTCACGATCGGACACGATCTGGAGGTCCTGCAGGCGGTGGTGGAACCCGTGTTGTCGGGTCGATGACACCGCAGGGCGGAAAACTCGAAATCCGAAACAAATTCGAATGACCGAAACGCTGTCGCTGCGCAGCGCGAGCCGTTTCGAACTTGGGATTTTCTTGTGTTTGGAATTTGTTTCGGATTTCGAATTTCCGCGCCGCGCGGTGCTTCGGATTTCGAATCTGTAAGAGGTGCGATGATGGAAAGAAAGGTACGGGTGTGTCTGGCCGCGTCGGCCGGGGGGCATGCCAGTGCGTTGCTCAAGCTGCACCAGTGCTGGGAAGGGATGGACTGCTTTTCCGTCACGACCTCCCCGGTCGTCGAGAAACAGTTCGCCCGCTTCGGACGGGTGTACGTGGTCGAAGAGTGCAATCGCCGGCATCCGCTCAGGGTCCTGCGCGCCTTGGCCCAGTGCGTGAAGATCGCCTTCACCGAACGGCCGGCGGTGATCATCAGCACCGGCGCCGCCGTCGGCTGCATGATGGCCTACCTGGGCAAACTGATGGGGGCCCGGATCGCCTGGATCGACAGCATCGCCAACACCGAGCGTCTGTCCCTCAGCGGCCGGTTGGTCCGGCCGTTTGCCGATCTGACCCTGACCCAGTGGCCGGACGTGGCCCAGCGGTACAAATCCGTCGAATACGTGGGGCATATCCTATGATCTTCCTGACCGTCGGTACCGTCCTGCCGTTCGATCGCCTGGTCCGAGCCGTGGAGCAGGCCATCGAGGCCAAGCTCATCACCGTGCCCGTCTTTGCCCAGATCGGGGAGACGAGCTTTCGGCCCCGGTACATGGAGTGGGTGCCCACGCTGGAAAAGCCCGCCTTCGATCAGAAGATCGCGGAGGCCTCCTTCGTGATCGGGCACGCGGGCATGGGCAGCATGATGATGGCATTGGAACGCCGCAAGCGGCTCCTGGTGATGCCGCGCATGAAGCGCTACGGCGAGCACGTCAACGATCACCAGGTA
>VGYL01000637.1 GCA_016872975.1 Planctomycetota bacterium | reverse complement strand
AGGCAAAACCAGATGCAAAAGAAGTACGACATAGTCCGAAATAGTGACAAACTCAAACGGGAGCCCTTATTCTACAAGGACTTATGACAGATCATGTCAAACATGCGCTAGGATCAGGAGTACAAAGAGCGCCGCCAGAAGGAAATGCACGTCGCCCCATTCGTGGCGGCCCAGGCCGAGCAGTTGCCGGACTTGGCCGCCGCCGGGACCGAGACCCCGGCCCCCGCGAAAGCCCTGGCCGTGCCCGCCGCCGGAACCGGGCGGCAGCACCCATTTCAGGATCGCGCCCGTTCCCGTCAGCAGCAGCAGGTCCACAAAAGCGAGCGAATCGATCATGAAATTCCACGTCGTTCGTTTCATTCGCCTGCCCCCTCATGCCTGCGCGCAGCGTTGTGCGTACGGCGTCGTGCGTAGCGTCAGCCGATGAACAGATTCACGTTCGCCGAGCCGGCCCGATCCAGGTACATGGCCACGCCGCCCTCTTCCACGCCGTCGAGGAGCTCCTGGCGCTTGATGCCCATCAGGTCCATGGTCATGGTGCAGGCGACGAGTCGCACGCCGCTCTTCTGGGCGGCGGTGATCAGCTCGGGCAGAGAAAGGACGTTCTTCTTACGCATGATTCCCTTGATCATTGCGGTTCCCATGCCGGCCATGTTCATCTTGGACAGGGTGGTCCTGTCGGCCCCGCGCGGCATCATCCAGCCGAACATCCGCTCAATGAAGGTCTTGCGGACCGGCACAGACGGTGCGCGGCGCAGGAGGTTCAGGCCCCAGAAGGTGAAGAACATGGTCACGCCGCTGCCCATCGCGGCGGCGCCGTTGGCAATGATAAACGCCGCCATTGCCTTGTCGAAGGCGTCGCTGAAAACGACGAGGGTCTTGTGGGCGGTGGTCGTGACGCCGTGAGGCGTTTCCTCGGATGCCCTGACGGGCTCATTACGAACCTGGCCTTTTTCCACGGTGGCGGTGAGCACGCCCCTGGTAAGCTGCTTGTCCCGCAGTCGGCTGCCGGTGGTATGGCACCAGCCCTCGAGGTCCGCGGCAAACCCGGGTTCCGTAACGGAGATCCGCACGGCCTGGCCGGGTTGGATCTGATCCATTGCCTGCTTGAGCTGCATGATGGGGCCCGGACATTGCAGGCCGCAGGCATCGACTTCTTTGACGACCGGGGGCGCTTTGTGCAACGCGGGCCGATGCTCCTGGCCTGCTTGTCCCGTATCGTCTTTTACCTCGCCCAGGACCTTGGGCCTGCTGGACGTCAAACTCATGGCTTGCGCGTAGGTCTTGTATCCGCCCGAGAGATTGCGGCAGGCCACGCCGTTTTGCGAAAGGATGCGGCAAGCCAGATAGCCGCGCAGGCCGACTTGGCAGAAGGCCAGGACCTCCTTGTCTTTGGGCAGTTCGTTCAGCCGGTGGCGCAGCTCGTCGAGCGGGATGTGGACCGAGCCGGCGATTGTGCCCTGCTGGACTTCCGGCGTGGTCCGCACATCCAGGGTCATCTGGTTGGGCCCCGGATTCAGCATGTCCGCCACGTGGCAGACCCGAACCTCTTTCCGCAGCACGTTGGCGGCCACGAAGCCCGCATAGTTGACCGGGTCTTTGGCGGAGCCGAAGGGCGGGGCATAGGCCAGCTCGAGCTTCTCCAGATCGTACACGGTCATGCCGGCCCGGATCGCCACCGCCAGGACGTCGATCCGCTTGTCCACGCCGCCGGCACCGACGCACTGGGCGCCCAGCAGCTTGCCGGTCTCCGGATGGAAAAGGAGCTTCAAGCTCATCTGCGTCGCGCCCGGATAGTAGCCCGCGTGGCTGGCCGGATGCACATAGACCTTCTCATAGGGCAGGCCCGCTCGCTTGAGGGCTTTCTCGCTCAGTCCCGTCATGCCGACCGCCAGGTCGAAAACCTTGCAGATGGCGGTACCCTGCGTCCGCTCGTAGACGGCGTCGCCGCCCAAGGCATTGATGGCCGCGATCCGGCCCTGGCGGTTGGCGGGCCCGGCCAACGGGATCACGGCCCAGAAGCCTCCGACCAGGTCCTGAACTTCCACTACGTCGCCGACCGCGTAGATGTCGGGGTCCGAGGTTCGCAGGTGATCGTCCACGACGATGCCGTGGCGCCGGCCGATCGTCAGGCCCGCCTCGGCCGCGAGCTTGGCCTCCGGTCGGACGCCCACCGCGAGGATTACCAGTCCGCACGGGATCACCCGGCCTGTGCTCAGGCGTACTTCGAGCTGTCCCTCCCGCTCCTGAATCGCGGTGACGCTGTTGCCCAGGCACAGGTCCACCCCGTGGAAGCGCAGGTGCTCGTGCAACGGCGTGGCCATCTCCGGGTCAATCGGGCCCATTACCTGGGATTCGAGCTCCACCAGCGAGACGGCCAGCCCCCGATGCACCAGGACCTCCGTCATCTCCAGGCCGATGTAGCCGGCCCCCACGACCACGGCCGACTTGATTTCGCCCGCATCCACGACCGCCTTGATCGCGTCCATGTCCGCCATGCTGCGGAGGGTGAAGACGTTCTTGTGATCGGCGCCCGGGATGGGCGGGCGGACCGGCTCGGCCCCCGGACTCAGAATCAGCACATCATAGGGCTGCTCATACTGCCGGTCCTTGGCCCGGTCGTGCACGGTCACCGTCTTCTGCTGGCGGTTGATCCGCAGGACCTCGCTGCGGGTGCGGATATCGATGGCAAACCGCTGCCGCATGGCCTGAGGGTTTTGGACCAGCAGCCGCGCCCGGTCCTGGATGATGCCGCCAATGTGGTAGGGAAGGCCGCAATTGGCGAAGGAGATGTCGTTACCGCGCTCGAAGAGGACGATCTCGGCGTCCTCGCTCATACGTCGGGCCTTGGCCGCCGCCGACGCCCCGCCTGCCACTCCGCCCACCACCACAATATGCTTACGTTGCCCCATGCAGGATGCCTCACCTATATCGGATACCGGAACTTCACAGTGTCACCAACATTCGCGTCCTACCTATACCCGATATCTCCGGTAGGAGTTCATCCGCGGCGCGCTATCAGCCGATATGTGATTGGCTCGCTGCTATTGACGGGACGGGGGCTCATTCAGCCCGAAGCGCCGGTCGGCGCGTGTTCGTTCCTGGCAGCCACCGTCCAGCCATCCGGCCCGGCTGGGCGTAAACGCATCGAACTGTGGCACATACGGCTTGATGTCCAGCAAGGGCGTGCCGTCGAGGATGTCCACGCCGCTGATCGTCAAGAGGTTGTTCTTGATATCCACCAGTCGCACGCAGGATAGCCCAATGGGGTTCGGGCGGCAGGGCGCCCGGGTAGCGAACAGACCGCGCCGGACGTCATCCCGAAACGGCACGACTCGCAGACGCGGCGGGGGGGGGCTCGGTCGAACCAGTAGAGCAGCCAGATTCTCTCGAAGCCGTCCAGATCGTGCAGACCGTCCGCGTACTCCGGGAAGACCTCCACGGTTCCTTCTACTTCTTCCGCGAAAGGCGGTTGGATCGGAGTTCCTGGAGGCTCCCGAAAGGGCAAATGGACGACGCCGATCGTGATCAGCCGTGACTGTGATGACATCCCGAACTCCCTCCATGTCCGGCGCAGGTGTCCTGCCAGCCGATTTCCGGCAAATTGCCTTGCTTCAGGAGGGCGACGACCTCGGCGACTGTCTTACCCGTCGCCCGGTACACTCGAATCCCGGCATCGCGCAATCCCAACAGGGCCCCGGCCCCGATTCCAGCGACGACCACCGCCTCGGGCCGGGCGCCCGCCAGGGCCTTCAGCGGGCTGCACTGGCCGTGAACATGGCCCTGATCCCGGTTGCCCAGGGATTCGACTGCCATCGTCTCCGAGTCCACCAGAACGAAGGTGGGTGCGGACCCGAAATGTCCATACACCGGGCTTTCCAGGCCACGATCGTCAGCGACAGGAATACAGACTTTCATGTTTTCGGTTCTCCTTTCATTTGCACGGGGCCGCCTTCCAGGCGGAGCGCCTTGCCGTGCACCAGGGCGTCCGCCACTTTGCGCCGGGCTTCCTCGATGATTCTCGTGAAAGTCGGCCTTGAGACCTTCATGTGGGCCGCCGCCTGTTCCTGGTAAAGTCCCTCCAGGTCGGCCAGCCGCAGCGCTTCGACTTCGTCCAGCGTCAGGATCACCTGTTCCAGGGCACACGCCGGAACACCCGCCGGCTTGAAAAGCCCGGCGGTCGGCCGGAACCCGATATGACGCAGGCAACAGGGTCGGGGCATGGAAGACTCCGTTTCTTTGGCATCCTTATGAACATATGTTCATAATAGAGCCGAAGTGTTCTCGATTGTCAAGACGGGATGAGGCAGAAAAGACAACGATCCGGTAAAAGGCTAGAATCAGCAGCCTCGACTTGCGTGGCGCTATCGAAAACGGGGTTGCGGAATCGCCTTTTAGCCTTTTACCGGGTCGTTGAGAAGAAAGCATCGGGGCCGGCACAATCTATTGCGTGCCGGCCCCGATAGGGTACGGACTATGTTCGGGTCTTGGGCAGGGCCGCCCCGGAGC
>VGYL01000636.1 GCA_016872975.1 Planctomycetota bacterium | reverse complement strand
CGCGCAACGTGGTACTCATCTATGCGGATGACCTGGGGTATGGGGACGTGGGCTGCTACGGGGCGACGAAGGTCGCTACGCCGAACCTCGACAAGCTGGCGCGCGAGGGGATCCGTTTCACCAACGCCCACTCTTCCTCCGCCACCTGCACGCCGTCACGCTACGCCATGCTCACGGGCGAGTACCCCTGGCGGCGCAAGGGGACGGGCGTCCTGCCGGGCGATGCGCCGATGATCATCGAGCCGGGTCGTACGACCCTGGCGTCGGTGATGAAGCGGGCCGGCTACCGAACCGGCGTCGTCGGCAAATGGCACCTGGGGCTGGGCGCGGGCGACGTGGACTGGAACCGGGACCTCGCGCCGGGACCCCTCGACATCGGGTTCGACTATTGCTTCCTGATCCCGGCCACGGGCGACCGCGTGCCCTGCGTATACGTGGAGAACCGCCGGGTCGTCGGCCTGGACCCGGACGATCCGATTCAGGTCAGCTTCAAGGGCCCCATCGGCGACGAGCCGACCGGCAAGGAGCATCCCGAGCTGCTCAAGGTGCATCCCAGCCACGGACATAACCAGACCATCATCAACGGGATCAGCCGGATCGGGTACATGCAAGGCGGCAAGGCGGCCCGCTGGGTGGATGAGGACATGGCCGATACGATTACCGGCAAAGCGGTCGCATTCATCGAGAAACACAAACGGGAGCCGTTTTTCCTCTATTTCTCCACGCACGACATCCACGTCCCGCGCGTGCCGCACCCGCGTTTCGCCGGAAAAAGCGGCCTGGGACCGCGCGGCGACACCATCGTGCAGCTCGACTGGTCGGTCGGGGAGATCCTGCGGACCCTGGACCGCCTCGGCCTGGCGCAGGACACGCTCGTGATTTTCTCCAGTGACAACGGCCCGGTGGTCGATGATGGCTATAAGGACCGGGCCGTCGAGTTGCTCGGGGACCACCGGCCCGCCGGGTCACTGCGCGGCGGCAAATACAGTGCCTTCAACGCCGGCACCCGGGTCCCCGTGCTCGTCCGCTGGCCGGACCGGGTTCAGCCGGGCGTTTCGGGGGCGCTGGCCTGCCAGATCGATCTGCCGGCCTCGATGGCGGCGCTGACAGGCCAGAAACTCGGCGTGGGGGAGGCCCCGGACAGCGTGGACGTGTCGAACGCCCTGCTCGGTCGGACCGCCACCGGCCGCGACCATCTGGTCGTCCACGCCGGGACGCTCGCTTTGATTCAAGGCGATTGGAAGTATATCGAGCCCAGCCAGGGGCCGCGGATGAACGTCAACACGAACATCGAGCTCGGCAACGACCGCGAGCCGCAACTGTACCATCTCAGCGACGATCTCGGCGAAAGGGACAATGTCGCGACCAGGCACCCGCAGCGGGTCCAGGACCTGGCGGCGTTGCTCCGGACAATCCGGCTGCGGTCACAACAATAGTGTCCGTTTTTGTTCTTGACATCCGGTCCGGATTGCGGCAATTTGGGACCGGCTTCTGTGCAGCCACGTGTACGATCTGGGTTTTCTGTATCGAGGTTTTGGAGGTCCATTATGAAACACCGACGTCTTCTACTACCGACTGTAGGTCTCGTGCTGGCGCTGCTCGTAGCCTCCTCGGCAATGGCATACCAGCAGCCCCTCGTCAACTTGGGCTTCACCAGCTTCCTGGATGGCGCACCGCCCGCCGGCCCGGGGTTCTACTTCACCCAGTACGTTATGTACTGGACGGCCGACAGGCTGCCCGGCATAGACTCCCCGGTCGACCGTTTCCGGGCGTTGGGTAGCCTCAGTCAGTTGATCTATCAGTCGAACACACCGGTCCTGTTCGGGGGCAAATGGGGTATCGACTTCATCCTGCCGCTGGCCAGTTTCGAGACGCAACCCATCAACAATAACGATGGATTCGGCGACCTGCTGGTGGGCCCCTATCTGCAGTGGGACCCCATCATGGGTCCAAACGGCCCGATCTTCATGCATCGCGTCGAGCTCCAGACCATCTGGCCCATCGGGACCTACGATGCGGATCACGCCCTGAACCCCAGCAGCAACTTCTTCTCGTTCAATCCCTACTGGGCCGGCACGCTCTTCCTTACTCCCAAGTGGGAGCTGTCCCTGCGCGTGCATTATCTCTGGAACGCCAAGAACACCGATCCGTTCGTAGGATTCGGTTTCGACGAAATCCAGCCGGGCCAGGCCATTCATGCCAATTTCGCCGCATCGTACGAGGCGATCGCCAAGAAGCTGCGGATCGGCGTCAACGGCTACTTCTTCGAGCAGATCACCGATACGAAGGGCGACGGCGTGGACATCGGCGAGGACGAGAGCGTGTTCGCCATCGGACCGGGCGCTCTGTGGAGCTTCTCCCAGCACACGCACTTGTTCCTCAATGCCTATTTCGAGAGCAACGCCCGCTCTCGTCCCGAGGGCGAGAAGTTCATCCTGCGGTTCGTGCATCACTTCCAATAATGCGGAATCATGCGGTCCGGGGGTACCAGCCGGTTCTTCGCCGCCGGAAGCGGCCCTTGTACCCCCGGACCACTGTCTGATGGCGACCCTTCAGGGCATGACCGCCCGACCATAGACACGAAGTTCGTCAAGAAGGCCCGACCAGAAGCTGCCCGGTTCGAGATCTTTGCCTGCGCCGAAATGGAAGTCGGCGTGGGAGGATTTCAGGGCATTGAGCCGGCGTTGGTCGGCGGCAACCTCGACGCCATCCACATACAGATAGCGTCCTGACCCATCCCACACCAGCCGGACACAATGCCAAGCGCCATCCGTGACAATGGCATCGGAAACCAGCGGCTGCGTGACGCGGCTGCCGTCCGTTAGGCGGGTCAGGATGGCGCCCGTTGCGGCATCCGTGCCGAGCCGGACTTCGCCCGTGCCTGTCTTGTTCGACTGCGACAGGATCGCCTGACCGGGCCGGCCGCCCTTGACCCAGAGGAACACCGTGAACGGCCCCGCGCCGGGGTTCAGGACGTTGCCGGCGACAAGGTAATCGTCGAAGCCGTCCAGTTCGACCGCCCCACCGATCCGGCCTGCCTCCGCGCGCCACAGGGGCATGCCATGCACCACGGCGTGAAGCCGGCCGCGTCTGTCGTGTGCGACGCTGCCCTCCGTCCAACGAGCCGTCAGGCCGGGATAAGGCATCCAGAACCGTGCCAAACCGGCCAAGTCCAGCCAGTCGATCAGGGCGTCGCCCCGGGGTACAGGGGCCACATGTCGGTCATGTGGATGCCGGGAATCAGCCTGGTTCCGTTCCGGCCGAGTTGTGGTGGCGCGCGTCCGGAACATCTCCGCGTAGGGCGAGCGTCCCCGCTCGCCGAGAGTCGGGCGAGGACGCCCAACCCACGAAGAAACGCCTCGCGGCGTCACTACAAACACGCCCACTGTCGCATGGGGACCACTCGGCCGGTCGTACAAGGGGTTACCCGATTCTGAACCAGGCCGGAAATCCACACCTCACGCGTGCTTCACCGGTCGGCCGGGGCGGCCTGGCTCAGGGCCGAGGCCGGCGCGATCCCGACGATCGGAGCCGCCAGGCCGGGGGGCCGCGCGGACGAGGGAACGGCCGCTTCAACCTCCGGCAGTTCCTCTTTGGGCCGGGTCTTCCAGCGGCGGTGCAGCCACCAGTACTGGGTCGGGTCCTCCCGCACGAAGGCCTCGATGGCCTTGGTGTACTCGGCAGTCACCCAGGTGAGCGGGTCCTCCTGGTCGGCCCACTCGTGCGGGAAGATGATCCGGGTCATGGCGATCTCGAAGAAGAATCGGTCGCCGATCCGCCGGCTGTAGCCGACCGCGATGGGCAGGTTGTACGTGATCGCCAGCAGGCCGATGCTCTTGTAGGTGCTGGCCTTGCGCCCGAAGAAGTCGACGAAAACGCCCTTGCGGCCCGCGTCCTGGTCCGCGATGAAGCCGAGCGTGCTGCCCTGCTCGATGATCCGGGGCATCAGCTCGGCGGCGCCCTTCTTATCGACCAGCTTGAGCCCGTGCCGCTGCCGCACGCCGTACAGGAAGCGGTTCAGGTACTTGTTGTCCAGCGGGCGGGCGACGCTGTAGATGTCGAACCCGAACAGGCTCATCAGATAGCCGATGATCTCGAAATTCCCGTAGTGGGCCGTCACCATGATCAGGCCCTTGCCCTCTTTCATCAGCCATTTCGGGTACTCGCCCTTCTTGAGTCGGGCGTACCGCCGCGAACTATGCTTCTTGACCAGCCGCGGCATGACGAGCACATCGATGGCCAGCATGGCCAGTTGCTGAAAGCTCCGCCGCCCGGTCTGCTCGATCCACTCCTCGGACTTCTCCGGAAAACCGGCCCGCAGGTTGTCCAAAGCACGCCGCCGGCCGCGCGCGTAATACTTCCACAGCAGATCGCCGAGGAAGCACGCAAACCGCAGATTGGTCTCCACGTGGAACAGATGCAGAAAGATCGTGAGGATGCGTACGGCGGCATACAGCAGCCAGTCGCGAATCGGATGTGCCTTCTTCTTCCTGCGATGTTGCGGCTCAGTCATAGGCGATTTCGGCGGC
>VGYL01000635.1 GCA_016872975.1 Planctomycetota bacterium | reverse complement strand
CCGCCGCCTGGGATGAAACCTATCTCGAAGAAGTCCTTGTCGGAAAATGACTTATGGTGCAATCGCCCTGACGTGGAGGTTCACGCGGTTGGCATCGTGCCGCCGAGGGGCAGTCCCCTTCTTCTCCGTGTGCTCCGTGACCTCCGTGGTTAAGAATCTCGTGGTTCCGGCCGAAGGCCGGGCTGGGGAAATCCGTGTCGGAAGCAGTTTCGAGTTTGGAGTTTCAAGGGTCAAGACGGGCAAGCCGTGATCTGGCTTCACACTTCAAACTTCACACTTTACACTTTACACTTCACACTTGCGGCCTTTCCGGGCCCATCCGGATAGCGTCTGACGACGCCACTACGAACCCGAGCCGGGCAGTGGCGTTCTTGGGCTGAAAATTCAGACCGCCAGAATCAGACCGCCAAACCGGCCTCCGGGGGGCATTTGGCGGTCTGATGATCCGCACTGGCGCCCCTGAAAACGCGGTTTTGGGCCGTCGGGGGTCGATCAGATCGCCATACATATATATGTTGGCGGTCTGATCGGGCGACCCCGAAAACGAGGCTTCTGAGCCATAACATCCCGCTGCTTGGCGGTCTGAATTTTTGGGCGGAAATCGAGGGTAGGGGTTGCCTCTTCCCTTCCGCGTGGAGAGAGTATAGACTCCCGGTGGTTCATGGCCGGTGGCGATCTACGTGCAAACGGCCACAGGCATCTCAAGTATTGGAAAGGTAGGTGCCGCGATGAAAAGAGAGGTGTTCCGTACGGGTACAGGCGTTGTCACAATCGCCGCGTTGCTGCTGCTGACGGGGGTAGTTCAGGGGGTGCAAAAACCGCTGAATCCGCCGCCGGAGGGGTTTGTGGCCCTGTTCAATGGGAAGGATCTGACCGGGTGGAAGGGACTACTCAAGGGGCCGTATGACAATCCGGACAAGCGGGCGGCGCTGACGCCGGAGGAGGCCAAGAGGCTCCAGGAGGAGGCCGATGCGAATATGCGGGCCCACTGGAAGGCCGTCGATGGCGTCCTGACCTTCGACGGCAAGGGACGCAGCCTGTGCACCGCCAGGGACTACGGCGACTTCGAGATGCTCGTGGACTGGAAGATCGAGGCCAAGGGCGACAGCGGGATCTACCTGCGCGGGTCGCCCCAGGTGCAGATCTGGGACACGGCCCTGCGTGACGTTGGCGCCCAGGTCGGTTCCGGCGGGCTCTACAACAACCAGAAGCACCCCAGCAAGCCCAAGAAGGTGGCCGATAAGCCCGTCGGCGAGTGGAACACCTTCCGCATCACCATGATCGGCGAGCGGGTCACGGTCATCCTCAACGATGAGGTGGTGGTCGATAACGTCATCCTGGAGAACTACTGGGACCGCAGCAAGCCCATCTATCCCACCGGCCAGATCGAGCTGCAGAACCACGGCAACTTCCTGTACTTCCGGAACATCTATATCCGCGAGATCCCCCGCGAGAAAGGGACCAACCGGCTCAGCGAGCAGGAGCGGAAGGAGGGCTTCGCGCAGCTCTTCAACGGCAAGGACCTCACCGGCTGGACCGGCGGCGCCAAGGGCTACCTCGTCCGGGACGGCCTGCTCATCGTCGATCCGTCGCAAGGCGGCAGCGTCGGCAACCTGTACACGGAGCAGGAGTACGGCGACTTTGTCTTCCGGTTCGAGTTCCGTCTGACGCCCGGGGCGAACAACGGCGTGGGGATTCGCGTGCCCAAGGGCGGCCAGGCTTCGTACGGCGGGATGGAGATCCAGATCCTCGATGACGCGTCGCCGCGGTACCGGGGCTGGCTGAAGGACTACCAGCGTCACGGGTCCATCTACGGCGTGGTCCCCGCCAAGACCGGCTATCTCAAGCCCGTGGGCGAGTGGAACTACCAGGAGATCATCGCCAGGGGCAGGCAGATCACCGTGAACGTCAACGGCGCGACGGTGGTGGACGCCGATATCGAGAAGGCCAGCACGCCCAAGACGCTCGACGGCCGCGACCATCCCGGGCTCCTGCGGGACAAAGGCCACGTCGGCTTCTGCGGCCACGGCGACTACCTGGAGCTGCGGAATATCCGGATCAAGTCGCTCGATAAGTGACACAAGGAAGGTCGGACCGTTGGACCCGCCTAATGAGTCTTGACGAGTAACTTCGGTAATGGCCGCGCGGGCCGCTCTCCGCGTAGGTCGTGCGTCCTCGCACGACATCTTCGGCGAGCGGGGACGCTCGCCCTACGAAGAGCGCCCGTGGCCGGGCTCTGATTACCGATCTTGTTCGTCAAGACTCATACAGTGGAACTCCGAACGCTCGTCGCCAAGGTGGTGGGACCCATGCGATTGCCCCGGGCGGGCCGGGGCGGGAGCTTGACGGGGCGGGTGTCCGAGCATAGACTCTCGGTGTTCGAGGCCCGCACCAGTATGCGCGGGCCGGCATGAGCATCTGAGGCATCCGAAAGGAAGGTGTCGCGATGAGAAGAGAGACGTTCCACGGCGGAGTCGGTCTGGTCATGATGGCGGCGTTGCTGCTGGGGGCGGCGGTGTTGCCGGCAGGCGCGCAGCCGTTGAACCAGCCACCGGAAGGGTTTGTCGCGCTGTTCAACGGCCGGGACCTGACCGGCTGGAAGGGTCTGCTCAAGGGGCCGTATGACAATCCCGACAAGCGGGCAGCCCTGGCCCCGGAGCAGGCGAAGAAGCTCCAGGAAGAGGCCGACGAGAACATGCGGGCCCACTGGAAGGTTGTCGATGGTATCCTGACCTTCGACGGCAAAGGCCGCAGCTTGTGCACCGCCAAGGACTACGCCGACTTCGAGATGCTGGTGGATTGGAAGATCGAGCCCAAAGGCGACAGCGGTATCTACCTGCGCGGCTCACCCCAGGTCCAGATCTGGGATACGACCCTGCGCTCGGTCGGCGCCCAGGTCGGCTCCGGCGGCCTGTACAACAACAAGGTGCATCCGAGCAAACCATCGAAGTGCGCGGACCGGCCCGTCGGCGAGTGGAACACGTTCCGCATCATCATGATCGGGGAGAAGGTGACGGTCTACCTGAACAATGAGCTGGTCGTGGACAACGTCGTCATGGAGAACTACTGGGATCGCAAGAAGCCCATCTTCCCCACCGGCCAGATCGAGCTGCAAAACCACGGCAACTTCCTGTACTTCCGCAACATCTACATCCGCGAGATCCTGACGGCCGAGGAGAGGCTGGCGGGCTTCGTGCCGCTGTTCAACGGGCGGGACATGACCGGCTGGACCGGCAACACCAATGGCTACTACGCCCAGGACGGCAAGATGATCTGCGACCCGAAGAAGGCCGGCGGCAACGTCTACACGGCCGACGAGTACGGCGACTTCATCGTGCGGTTCGAGTTCAAGCTGACGCCCGGGGCCAACAACGGCCTGGGCATCCGGACGCCCCTGACGGGCGACGCCGCGTACCAGGGCATGGAGATCCAGATCCTGGAGGATTCGCATCCGAAATATGCCAAGCTCCAGCCGTACCAGTTCCACGGCTCGATCTACGGCGTCGTCCCGGCGCTGCGCGACTGTCTCAAACCGGTCGGCGAATGGAATTACGAAGAGGTCACGGCCAACGGCCGACAGGTCACGGTCAAGGTCAACGGCAAGACCATCGTCGATGCCAACCTGGATGAAGCCAGCACACCCCAGACGATGGACAAGCGGCCCCATCCCGGCCTCAAACGTGACAAGGGCCACATCGGCTTCTGCGGCCACGGCGACTACCTGGAGTTCCGCAACATCCGCATCAAGACACTCGACCAATAGCAGCGGCGTTTTCTTCCCGGCCGGGCGGCCTCCATCGCCCGGCCGGACGTTGCCCCTTTAAGGTGACATTCTTTATCCGAACTCCGAATTTCGGGCCTGGTCCAGTCCCGGGCGAGTTCTGTGGCACGCGTCCGGAACGTCTCCGCGTAGGGCGAGCGTCCCCGCTCGCCGAAAATCGGGCGAGGATGCCCAACCTACGAAGAAACGTCTCGCGGTGTCACTACAAACACGCCCACTGTCGCATGAGGACCACTCGGCCGATCGTACAAGGTGTTACCCGATCCTGAACCATGCCGAATTTCGAAACAAATCCGAACTCCGAAATCCAAAACGGACGCGGGCCGGGCGCCGCCTTACGAAACTTGACGAGCAAGTCCGGTAGCGTCGGTGCGGGGGGACCTGCTGCCGGCGCGTTCCGGCGTTCGGAGTTCCGCCTTATGAATTTTGACGGACAAGACCGGTAATCGCACCGCCCCCGCCGTTTCGCCGATGTGCCTCGCGCCAGGCAACGTGTGGTTGTAGGGTGGGGCTTGCCCCACCAGGAAGCCGGACCCAAGGAAAGCGGTGGGGCAAGCCCCACCCTACACATTACCGAACTTGCTCGTCAGAACTCATTAACTCATTAGGCGGGTCCGACAGTCCAACCTTCCTCTTTTTCCGTGTTCGCAGGAGAGTGGGTCGTACCTCATGATGTTGGCAGAGAATAGTCGAAGAATTGGGCTTCCAGGGGCCTTTTTGCCGATCTGTTATGTGTCTGATAACCGATTTGGGCAAGGA
>VGYL01000634.1 GCA_016872975.1 Planctomycetota bacterium | reverse complement strand
TCCAACCACAGCCCCGAAGGTGAAAAACTACTCTGTAACGCTGCTACAGTCTCGAAAACCTGACCGCTTCCCACTGTGACTACCTACCTGTGTGTCTATCTCGGTTCGCTCCTGCTGGCTCTGGTAGCCACGCTGGCAGTGATTCGTCTGGCCGGCCGGATTGGCGCCGTGGACCGGCCGGGCATCCGGACCGTCCACGAGCGGCCCACACCTCGAATCGGTGGGATTGCCATTTTCATCGCGGCGATGGCCCTGATCATTGCGGTACCACTCGTAAACAATAACATCGGTGCGGCCTTCCGGGCCTCCCGCCTTCAGGTCGGCGCCCTCCTGGCCTCGGCCACCTTGATCTTCCTGGTCGGCCTGCTGGACGACCTCAAGGGCCTGCCCGCCCGCGTGAAGTTCCTCGCGGAACTGCTGATGGCGCTGGGGCTGTGCCTGGTGGGCGTGCGGATCTCCCAGATCGGTCTGACCGAGGGCTCCTTGCTCCAGTTGGGCGGTTGGGGCTATCTTGTGACCGTCCTGTGGATCGTGGGGGTCACCAACGCCGTCAACCTCAGCGACGGCCTCGACGGCCTGGCGGCCGGTGTCTGTGCCATCGCCTGCGGCGTGATCGCCATCTTCGCTCTGCACAGCGGGCAGGTCATCATGGGCGTTTTCATGCTGGCGCTGCTCGGCAGCCTGTCGGGATTCCTGTTCTTCAACTTCAATCCCGCCAAGGTCTTCATGGGCGATTGCGGCAGCCTCTTCCTGGGCTTCACCCTCGCGGCCGCCAGCGTGATGTGCACGACGAAATCGGCGACCATCGTCGGCCTGGCCCTGCCGGCCTTGGCCCTGGGAATCCCCATCTTCGACACGCTCTTCTGCATGCTCCGGCGGTTCCTCGAACGCCGCTCGATGTTCGCCCCCGACCGCAGCCATTTCCACCACAAGCTGCTCGATCTGGGCCTGCAGCAGCGTCACGCCGTGATCGTCATCTACCTGGCGACCCTGACGGCGACGGGAATGGGCCTGTTCATGCTGGTCAGCCAGAGCATAAGCTCCCTGATCGTCTTCGGCTGCGTCCTGGTGCTGATCCTGCTGCTGTTCCGGGTGGTCGGGGCGGTCTACCTGGGCGGCACGATCCGCCGGCTGCGGGACAAGTATGCCTATGCCTGCTGCGAGCGCGAGGAGCGAAAGACCTTCGAGCATCTCCAACTGAGATTCCGCCAAGTCGGCACCTTCGAGCAGTGGTGGGAGGCGGTCTGTGAAGCAGCGACGGGCATGGACTTCGCCTGGGTGGCCCTCAAGACCACCCACGGCGACGGCCGGGTGGAGGAGGAGATCTGGCGGGCGGCCGAGACGCCGCCGGACCTGTCGCGGATCGTCACGATGACGATCCCGCTGTCGAACGGTCGTGCGGGCATGTCCCCGCAATTCGAGGTTGCCATCTATGCCAACGGCTCGGTGGAATCCGCCGCCCGCCGGGCGAGCCTGTTCGGCCGCCTGCTCGACGAGAGCGAGCGGCGCGTGGCCGCCGGGGAGTTGTGCCGCCCATGAACGAGCGACCGCCGGCAGTTCCGTCCCGCCGCGGGAACGCCAGAAAGAAAACCGTCCCTCAGTTGTGGTTTCAGGCAACGCCGAGTATATCTCCAGCGTACACTAGTGTCGCAGGAATGCCGCCGTGGCTGGTTGGCGGATTGCCCAGGCTACTATGATGATCGCACCATGAAAGGAATAGGCAACGTGACAGGGATGGCACCGAACGATTGGCTGGCGCTCGCGGAGAGCGATTTGGCCGCGGCGCAGGCCATGCTGGCCCGGGCCCAGCGTCTTTACCTGCAAATGGGACTCCAATGCCATGAGGCGGTCGGCAAGGCCCTGACGGCGTCCTACCTGAAGCAGCACGGCGTGCGGCCGCCGGAGACCGCGGACCTCGTCAAGCTCCTCGCGGACCTGCCGGGGCGGGCCGACCTGGACGCCCGGCTGCTCCAGACCGTCGAATGGCTGAATACTTACCCCCTCCTCGCCGCCCGGGACGCCGGAGACCTGGGCGACCTGGCGGCCCTGCTGACCGAAGACAAGACCAAAGAACTCCTCGACCGCACGAAAGAGCTGGTCGAGTGGATCAAGGCAAACCTGTAGCCAAAGATCATGTCATTGCGAGCGAAGCGCGGCAATCTGCAGATTGGCCCCGCTTGGCCGATGGAATGGTGGAATGATGGGTGCGTTGCCATTGCCTTCCCCAATATCCCAATCTTCCAGTCTTCCACTATTCCAATATTCCAATACCCCGCATGTTATTGCGAGGAGCGCAGCGACGCGGCAACCTTGTCATTGCGAGCGAAGCGCGGCAACCTCCGGCCGGCGGCCGGAACGAGGACAAGGGGTGGCCAGGCTCAGAACCGGCTGTTCGAGGACGGCAAAAGGCGACCACCCGCGTTTGTGGCCCAAAAACGCGGATCGCACGTGCCGCGTGCCACGATAATGGCCCGATAACCCAAAGATGCTCACCGGCGGGCGAAGATGCTCACCCGGGGCCCCAAAAACCCAAAGATGCGCACCGTTATCCAAAGATGCTCACGCGAGAGACATGAGCATCTTTGATGATCCAAGGCCCGCCGAAGCCCTGGGGCCCCTCCGGCCGGTTCGTAATGGGCCCGGCAGAGCCCCCGCAAAACCACGGCGTCTCAGTGGGAATTGAGAACTGTGACCTGACAACCGGGAACTGAGAACTGGCTTCTACCACGGAGGCCACGGAGAACACGGAGAAAGACGGTCGGACCGCAAAACCATCGGACAGTTCCTCTGGCTTCACGCTTGACACTTCAAACTGAAAACCGCTCTTTCGACACGGATTCCACGGATGGACACGGATTTCGAACCATCAATCATCAATCATAAATGATCAATCCAAAGGCAACTGGGCCCCGAAATCCCTGCCTGCGTCTCCCATCTTCACACTTGAAACTTCAAACTTCACACTGAACACTGTGATCTGTCAACCGGGAACTGAGAACTGGGAACTCAGAACTGGTTTCTACCACAGAGGCCACGAAGGACGCGAAATCAGACGTGGCAGTTGAAGTGTCGGACGAGACAAATGACGCTTCATACGCCGCAGATGCGGCTTCATACGAGGCAAATGAAGCTGCGGATGAGCCATCTGACGCTGGATATGAGCCAAATGGAGCGTCATGCGAGGCATCGGGAGCTTCAGATGACGTAACCGAAGGTTCAGACGAGGCAACTCAAGCATCAGATGAGGCAAATCGAGTGTCAGATGCGGCAAAGTGGTCCATCCCCCGAAAGTAGTGCCATTGACGATGTTAGGATTTCCCTGTAAGGGTATCTGGAATACAGGAGAAATCAGGATGAAGAAACGGTTCAGTGAAGAACAGATTGTGCGGCTTCTGCGGCAGGCGGAAGCGGCGAACCAGACGGTGGCCGAAGTCTGCAAGGCCCGGGGGATTTCCGAGCAGACGTGGTATCGGTGGAAGAAGAAGTTCGGGCAGATGGAGGTGCCGGATGTCCGTCGGTTACGGGCGTTGGAGAAAGAGAACGTTCGCCTCAAACGGATCGTGGCGGAACGGGATCTGGAAATCGATGCCATGCAGGAGGTGCTCAAGGCAAATTTTTAGAAGCCGGTCAACGGCGCCAGGCGGCGGCGGAGCTGCAAACACGTGGGGTTTCGCAGCGTCGGGCGTGTGCGTTGGCCGGGATCCGTCGGACGGTATTTCAGTATCAGGCCCAAGAGAAGGATGATTCGGACGTGATCGAAGCGTTACAGGAGCATTCGCGTCAGCACCCGCGGGAAGGCAGCCGCAAGGCCGGCGCCGCCCTGCGTCGCAAAGGGACCCGGGTGAACCACAAGAAAGTCGAACGGCTGTGGCAGGAGCACGGTCTGACCGTTCCGGTCAAACGCCGGCAGCGCCGCCGCGGCAAGGGGCTGGAGCGACCGTTGGCACCTTTGTATCCGAATCACGTGTGGGCCTACGACTTTCTGGAAGATTCCTGCGGCAACGGACGAACACTGCGGATTCTGACGGTAGTGGACGAGTTCACACGGGAAAGTCTGGAAACGTACGTGGATTATTCGATCCCGGCGGCCAAGGTGATCGAAATTCTGAAGCGTCTGTTCTTACGGCATGGTTGTCCCCGCTATCGGCGAAGCGACAATGGCCCGGAGTTCATCGCCACGGCGGTCCAGGAGTGGCTGGCCCAACAGCAGATCCAGACGGCCTACATCGAGCCAGGCAAGCCTTGGCAAAACGGGATCAACGAGAGCTTCAATAGCCGCTTGCGGGATGAAGGTCTGAACCTGGAACTGTTCTACGGCTTGTCCGATGCCCGGTGTACGATTGCCATCTATCGCCACTACTTCAACGAAGAGCGCCTCCATGGGGCCCTCGGTTATGTGCCGCCCCTGGAGTTCAAGCAACGTTGGCTGGCCGCCCAGCCCACGCCCGCGGGGGCGCTGCCCCCGGACCCCCGGGATTTATCGCTTTGGGCCTCCGAGCAGAATCGATCCAAGGAGAGCCGGACCACCTTCGCAGGCGGTCC
>VGYL01000633.1 GCA_016872975.1 Planctomycetota bacterium | reverse complement strand
TGGCAACGTCGATGTCCTGATGAAGCCCGGCGAGACCACGCTGGCGACCCTGCTGCAACGCGCGGGTTACGCGACCGCCTGTATCGGCAAATGGGGCATCGGGCACCCGGTGTCCCCCCAGGACCCGCACCGCCACGGCTTCGACCACTTCTTCGGCTACCTGAGCATGTGGCACGCGCACAACTACTACCCGGACTTCCTCTGGCGCGACCGCGAGAAGGTCCCGCTGCGCAACGTCGTGCAGAACCCCGAGAAGTACTACAAGCCCGGCCAGGAGTCCCTGGTCGGCTTGGCGCGTGAAAAACGCGACTACTCGCACGACCTGTTCACGCAGGAGGCCCTGGACTACCTGGGGCGGCAAGAGGGGCCGTTCTTCTTGTTCCTGCCCTACACGATCCCGCACGCGAACAACGAGGCGCCCGCCTTCGGCGCGCATGGCCTGGAGGTGCCCGACTACGGCCCCTACGCCGACCGCGACTGGCCCGAGCCGGAAAAGGGCAAGGCGGCCATGATCACGCGGCTGGACCGTGACCTCGGCCGGCTCTTCGCGGCCCTCAAGCAGCGCGGACTCGACGAGAACACGCTGGTCTTGTTCACGAGCGACAACGGACCCCACAAAGAGGGCGGCGTCGATCCGGATTTCTTCGACAGCAACGGCCCGCTTCGGGGTATCAAACGCGACCTGTACGAAGGCGGCATCCGCGTCCCGCTGGTCGCCCGCTGGCCCGGCCGGATCGAGCCGGGCAGTGTCAGCAATCACATCGGGGCGTTCTGGGACTTCCTGCCGACGTTTGCCGAACTGGCGGGCGTCGAGCCGCCGGCGGAAACGGACGGGATTTCCCTGCTGCCCGCGCTGCTGGGCCGGCCCCAGCGCGCCCACGAGTTCCTCTACTGGGAATTCCACGAAGGCAGCTCGAAACAGGCGGTGCGCCTGGGCCGGTGGAAAGCGGTCCGCATGGCGCCCTCCCGATCCCTCGAGCTATACGACTTGGAATCGGACCTCGGCGAGCAACACAACGTGGCCGGTCGTCATCCGGAGATCGTCGCCCAGGTCGAACGAATCCTGGCCACCGCCCGGACTGACGCCGAGACTTGGCCGTTAACCGACAGGAAAGGTGCAAGATCCTCCTGACGGAAGTCTTGCGGGAAAGGAGAAAGACGTTATGTGTGAATCGTGTTCCGCGGGTGGTCTGGATCGCCGGGAGTTTCTGCTGGCCAGTGGGGCCCTGGGGACCGCCGGATGGCTGTCCTTGGCCATGGCCGGTCAAGCGGGCGAGGGGCCGGGCCCCTGGCCGAAGCGGACGAAGACGCCGGCGAAGGTCCTGGCGGCCTTTCTGTACCCGCCGGCCGACGTGGTCAACGAGGGCCGGATGGAGGACTCCTGGCGGGTGCACAACTGGTTCACCTGGCCGGGCAACCAGTTCGAGCCCGAGCGACAGGAGCAGACCTTCACGAAGAAGATCCGGGAGATGGCCGCGCGGATCGGCGTCACGGTCGAGTTCGCACCGCGGGCGATCTATCAGGAGGCCCAGGTCGCGGCGTTCATCGAGCACGCGAAGGCGGCCCAGCCGGATGCGGTGCTGATCGTCAACTTCTGGAACACGCTGTCCAAGTGGTCGCACCAGATGGCGACCGAGTCGGCGCCGACGGCGATCGTCTACCACTCGGTCGGCTCGAACCACCAACTGCCTCCCGAGTACCTGCGCAAGGCGGAGGGGCTCTACTACATCCATTCCATCGAGAACTGGGACGAGATCGAGCGGGGCCTCCGCGCGGTCCACGCCAAGAAGATGCTCGCGCAGAGCCGCCTGCTGCGGGTTTCGGGACGCGTCAAGTCGGTGGCGCGGGCGCACGAGGAGCGGCTGGACGTCGACATCGTCGGCGTGCCCGCCGAGGAGTTCAACACGCTGTTCGACGCCGTGCGGGCCGAGGAGGCCCTGGTCCGCGAGGCGATGGAGATCAAACGGCGGGCCACGCGCATCATGGACGTCACGGACGAATACTTCGTCGACGCGCTGCGGGCCCACCGCGCCGTGGGGCAGATCATGGATCGCTACGGCGCCGACGCGATCACGATCGAGTGCCTGTTCCTCAAGCACCGCAAGCCCTGCGTGAGCTTCGCGCTCAACAACGGGAACCTGGTCCCGTGCGGCTGCGAGAACCACCTGGACGGCACGCTGACCCTGATGCTGGGCCGCTGGCTGCTGGAGCGCTCCGGGTTCCTGCACAACCCCGAGTTCGACACGAGCGAGAACCGCTACTTCGGGGCCCACTGCACGTGCGCGTGGAAGCTGCACGGCCCGCAGGGACCTTCCCAGGACTATCTCGTACGGCCATTCTTCCATCAACTGCCCAAGACCGCAGCGCTCGACGTCCAATGGACGCCCGGCGAGCCGGTGATGCTCACCAAGTACCTCAGCGGGCAGGACACCCTGGCCTGCTGGACCGGCCGGGTGATCGAGTCGCCGACCTCGCCTCCGACCGGAGGCTGCGCGACCCGCGTCTTGGTGGCCCCGGACCGGGTGGAGGATGTGTGCGAAATGTACCACGGTGCCCATCCGGTCCTGTTCTGCGGCGACCGGGGCGACGCCCGCCGTCTGAGGGCCTTTGCCCAGATGTATCGCCTGAAGTTGTTGACCAACCTCTGACAGGCCATGAGAAGCCGATCCCTGGTGGCACGGGCCGGGTGCCATGTCTACGCCTCGTAGACATGCTGATTTATCGCATGAGAGACTCGCGATCGAGAGGGATAGGCGCGTCTTCGCCTGTCTGCCAAGCGCGGTAACTGGACCAGTGCCAGTCTTCGGGATCCGCGACAAGTCCGCGTCGCAGAGGGCTCGCATGGATATACCTGATCTTCTCTCGGATGTCGTGCACGCTTCTCAAATTCCGGTCGTATCCGCCGCCGCGTTGCCAGAAACGGTGGTGGCAGCTCCCGTTCGGCTGGCGGTCCTCCATGTGTGTGAGGAAGGCGGGGCACTCGGTGCGGACCCATGCGAGGGCACCTCTGGCGACCGCGGTCTTGACGGCAAAGAGAATCCGACTGATCTTGACCCCCGGATGGGGCAATAGAACCAGGTGCACGTGCTCGGGCATGAAGACATAGCCCCACAAGTCGTAGAGCCCCTCGGTCCGGCCCGTGTTGAGGGCCTCGGCCAACCACAAGCAACACCGCTGCCGTGACAAGAACGGCTGCTGCTTGAAACAGGAGAACGTCAGACAATGGGCTTGGCCGTCAATGTCATAACGTTTGCATGTTTTGCGATGCGGTAGCTCCATTTCCCTGCGACCACATGCCTACGAGGCGTAGGCATGGCACCCGGCCGCGGCACTCGTGGACAAGACGTCCGCGACACGTCTTCGCCTCGTGACAGGGGGTGGCATCGCCAAGGCCTCGGGCCTTGACGATGGTTCGCTCCTATGGCGCTTCACCCTCCGCGCGGATCCAAACCATCGTCAAGGGCAAGCCCTTGGTGATGCCACCCTCTCGGCTTGAAGAGAGGATTCCGAGATCGTGTCAGTCGAGGCCGTGGCGGGCGGGCAGGTAGGTGTAGGGCACCTGGATGTAGTCGAAGAGATTCCAGGCCCGCCGGCCGGTCAGACGCTCGATCAGGTACGTGGCGTTGAGGCCCAGGCCGATATAGCCGTACCGGGCCGGCTCGCGGAACCATTGCTCGTCGCCGTGAACGTAGCCGCGCGTGTAGTAGCCCACGTGCACCTCCAAGGCCCGCAGGACCGGGTCGTCGCTCCGCAGGAGTCCGCCCAGCTTGAAGGCCAGCAGGTAGCGCTGGCCGGAATAACCGGTGAACAGGTCCAGACGCTCGCCCCGCAGGAATTGGCCGGAGGGAATCCACTCGAGCCGGAAGTCCACCGCGTCGCGCACGTAGGGACTGCGCTGCCGCAGGTAGGCCAGGGCCACGCCGGCAGTGTTGGCGGCCAAGTCCTCCCAACTGAATCCCTGGGAGCGGCTGAACCCGTCGCCGATCTCGGCCAACCCGACATGGACCCAACTGGTCAGGGCGCCGTAGAGGGCGGCGCGGGACGGCTCGAAGTCCCAGGCGGTATAGATCTTGGTATAGAGAGTGGCCAGGGCGTAGCTGGTCCAGGCGTGGCCGAACTTGTCGGCCCCGCCGTATTTGCTGTCCCGATCGAGCCAGCCTTCCCGGATGAAGTGGAAGGAGCTGCTGCCGTGATCCCAGTTCATCGCCCCATAGCCCGCGATCGCGGCCCCGACGCCGACGGTCAGGGCGGCTACCTTGCGGCGACGGGTCCAGAAGGTGTCGTGCCGCTCCGCTGGCTCCAAGACCTCGGCCGGGGCCTCGGAGAGCAGGTACGAGGGGGGCGCGGCAAGCGGGTCGGGTTGCATCCGGGCCCAGGACGGCGGCGCCGCGGGCCACCGACCGAAGAAGTCCTGGGCTGGTACCGGGCTGGCGGTCGCCAGCAGGACCAACGTCGCCAATCCTGTAAGAGCGCAATATCTTGTTTCTCTGGCAAGCATTTCTGATTGCGGCGGGAAGCTACTGAAGGGGAGATTGTTACTTGACGCGC
>VGYL01000632.1 GCA_016872975.1 Planctomycetota bacterium | reverse complement strand
AAGGAGTACCACCATGAAATGGTATGTTTCTCTCTGCGCCATCCTGGTGCTCATCGCCTCGCCGGCGGCGCTTGCAGACATCCGTACGACCCCCGACGGCGGCGGCGGTTCCTACGGGTACGCGGACGGGGACTACGACAGCGGAGGGACGTCGTGCTATGCGTGGGCTTACGCAGACGGCAGCACCCCCGATTCGGGGGCCGTTTACTGGGCATCGGTGTACTGCTACACCACTCAAGGCGGCTGGTTCAAGATCGGGTCTAGCTGGGGCGCCTGGGCCGTCGCCAACTACGGCGGTTCCGACGCCTCCGCCGCCGGCGGCGGCACCGGGAGCGCGCCGCTTGGCGGCGTATCTGCCAGTGCCAGCGTCTCCTATCCTGGGCCCACCCACGACCACGAATTCCCGGACGGCGACTCGGTGGAGACCGAGGAATACTTCTGGTTTGACGCCGATGGGGGCGTCAGCGCCGAAAGTGCCTGTGGGGCCTACGCATCAGCCGGATCCAAACCGGGCAACTCGGACGCCGCGGGCGGCGCGCAAGCCAATGCCTGGCTCACCTACTGAATTACCGGAACGCCCACTCGTAGCACCTAGGTCTTCGTGACCTTGGAAAGGACAGTGACCTATGCCGAGGGAGTATTGCCTCTTCGCCTCAGTGTTCAGGAAGCACCCGGCAATCCGCCCAGGATCGTCGCGCGCGCTGCGGGCGGCTGGCAAGGTCACTGTCCTGCTCTGTTTCCTGGCCAGTCACGGGACCCTGTGTGCCGAGGAAAGCAACGGAGCAGGTTTGCAGGTATTCGAGTTTCGTTGCGAGTTTCGGATGCCGCCCGGTCCCGGGCGTGTGGATGGACTGATGACTTCCGACGGCTGTCGCCACCGCATCGCCATCTACTGGATGGAACCCGCCGTGTTCCGTGAATCGGCGTCCTTTCTTCGTTGCTGCGATCTCCTCTTCGACGCGGACGCGGTTCACTATTGGGTTCACGGCATACCCCAGCAGGGGACCTTTCGTTTGTCCGATGGCGAAAAGGCCCCCCTGTTGCCGGTGCAGAAGTCGGCGGAGTCAGTCCTTCGGTCCGCGTTGGCCGTCCTAAACCGGATCGGGTGCCCCGGCGATGGTGGGCGTGTCCCATTGAAGTTGGCCGCGTTTCTTCAAAGGAGCCGTGGCCAAGCTCACTACAAGTACGCCGTCTCACCCAACGAGGGAGAGCGCGGCCAATTGTTCGATAGCGTGGACTCCAGCGTCCAAATCCTCAACGCGCTCGGGAGGGAATACTCAAAGGAGACACGAGACGACGGCGCCATGGTGTGGCGGGCGCAGAAGGCCGCGAACGGGCCACCTGTCGCCACCGTGACGATTCAGCGCGTTGGTGAATTGGGCCAGGATGATTGTCGTGGGGCGTTCGACCTGCAAACCCTGGGCCAGTGGCCCCTCATACGCGAGGCGTACAGGGTCTATTGGTCGTGTGACCGCGCACTGGCGGAAGTGAACGCTTTGTCGGAACCCCGCGTCGCCGCGCGTAGCCTCTATGGCAAGTTGAACTCGTATCTCGACCAGAATAAGGTGCCTCCAGAGGTGGGGTGGGCGCTGGATCGGCTGCGCTTCCAGGCGGCCCTGATGACGGCGGACAGCGATTGCGTCTGGCTGTCCGCGCAGGCGGCGGTCGCAGGACTCTGCGCCGACGAGACGGTGCCCAAGGAGCAATGTCTCGTGGACCTGGGCAGCATGTCCGGCCGGATTCAGAAACAATACCCCGAGCGGATGAAAGAGCAACTGCGCCCGCTCGTCGCGTACGTAGTCCGCCATGCCGGACAAGACGCCGCCACGGGTGTGAATCGGTTGATGAGGGACATCACGGGCAACGGCTGGTTCACGTATGGAGAACTGCTTATCGCCCAGATGCGCAGCGCGGGGCTGATGGAGGGGCGCGACGCGGACTCATGGACGGCCAGACTGCAAGCAGCGCGATTGGCGAGAGGGGGCGCTGTGCCGGCCGATCCCTGCGACTCAACGCCGAGTACGCAGCGGTACCTCTCGCAATTGTATGTCGATCCTCCCAAAGGTGCGCTGGATATGAACGATGTGCATCGTATCCTCAACGAGGGACTCGCCAAACGATACACGCAGGACCAGCCGGAGGCAAAACGCAGGGTGGTGGAAGATACGATTAGGTCGATTCGTCTGATTGCCGGAGAGGGGCCCTTTTGTGGCGACCCGGAGAAACTCATTCCGGCGTTGGACCGTTTCTCCGCCAACTGCCTGCCCGCGAACGACGCAGGAGGATCGTTTGAGAGCGTCTTGGCGACGTTCCTGGCCCTGTCGTTCTGCGAGACGTCTACAGCACAGGATCATGAACGCCTGCTTTCCCAGATGCAGAGCCGCTCCCGCGCGCTCCAGTCCGACGTCAACGCCCGGTTGGCTGCCCACGGGCTCGCCTCGCTGGTCACCCCGGAGGATGTGGAACGAAGGTTCCAGAGATATGAGCGGCTCTTCCGGGAGTATGTGGATGATCCTCTGTGGGCGCCGTTCAAGTTCCCCTGGACGCGGGACGAGGAGGCCAGATTGGACGGCACGTTGAGGTTGCGCCTCACGCCATTGGAACCCGTGTTCGAAGAGATGGCCCTCAAAGTCAAGTATGGAGGAGCCAGTGAAGAACTGAAAGACAAAACAGTCCGCGCGATCTCTGGGGCCGCCCAGGAGATGCTGCCGCAGGCGGGGTTTCTTCGTCTGCCGCCATACCCAGGCGTCAGATGCCAGTACATTGGCGGATGCGGGTTTTCGGTAGTGATCCGGAATCTGCTTTACCAGGACGGCGATCGGCCCAGGGAGAGATTCCAGGCCATGAAGTACTTTCACCTCGGCCATCGGCTCGAGGAAGTAGTAATACGTGAACGCGAATTGACAGTTCCTATCCAACGAAAGGAACACGACAATGAAGCTGCGATGTCCGAACACGGTGACCGACCGCGACAGAATAACTGACCCCACATTCTCCCGGCGTTCGGCCTTGGCTGCCTCTGGTCTGAGCGCGGTCGCGCTGCTGTCGGGTTCCGCCCTCGGTCAAACCGCGGGCAAAGAAGCAGACGCCAAGAAACCGGCGCCCCCGCTCTCCAGGGAGTCCCAGGAAAGGGCGGAGGCGTATAAAGCCTTTGGGGAGCGGATGCGCAACGCCGGTAGCAAGGAAGAACGCGACCAGATCATGAGCGAGCAGAGGGCTTGGCAACGCGAGATGGAGGTCGAGAGTCTCAAAGGCGAGTTGCGGGTTTCGGAGCGGGAATGGCGGGTAGTCAAGCCGAGACTTGAGGCGGTCCGCAACCTGGCGCGTCCCGGCGCTACGGTGATCCAGGGAGGCGCGGGGGCGCAGCCCAAGACGGAGGTGGACCGACGGCGGTGGGAACTGCAGAAGCTGGTGCAGGAGGACAAGCCGGACATGGGGCAGATCAAGACGACCCTGGCAGCCTACCGGGCCGCGAAGGAGAAGGCCAAGCAGGAAGTTGCCAAGGCACAGGAGAGCCTCCGCCAAGTGATGGACCTGCGGCAGGAGGCGGTGCTGGTCCTGAGGGACCTGCTGGACTGAACCGGCTTTGGTACGGCCAGAGCGTTTCTTCTGATGGAATGCGGGAACGTTGGAATACTGGGGTATTGGGTCAAGAACGCACGCGCCTTCCTCAGTTTTCCATCGTTCCCGCATTCGTGGACCGGGACGGTCCGCACGGCGCACCCTACGGCGCGACTCTACGGCCCATGGTCGGTAGCCCGCGCGCCGGGTCCTGGGGTTCGTGGGATCGGATCACGGGTCACGGGCCACGGGTCACGAATCACGCGTCACGAATCGCGGCTCACGCGAACAGCCGCTTGGTCAGGGCGGCCACCCGCTGGCCGCGGCGCTCGCATTGCAGCCTGGTCTTCTCGTCGGGCTTGCCGATGGAGACGGGGCCGTAGTGGGCGCCCTGCGGGTCGCCCTGGATGACCATGCCGGCGATCAGCATGGCTTCGAGGAGGCCCAGGACGGTCGTCTCGCTGCCGCCGGCGATGTTGGCGGAGCTGGAGAAGGCGGCGCCGACCTTGCCGTTCAGTTGGCCGTGCCTGCTCACGAGGTCGTCGATGAGATGCTTCATCGGGCCGGCCATCTGGCCGTAATAGCACGGCGAGCCGAGCACCACCGCGTCATAGCCCGACAGGTCGTCCGAGTGCACCTTCTCGACGGGCTTGCACTCCGTGCTCACACCGGAATCGTTCATCGCCTTGGCGATGACCTCGGCCATCTCCTTCGTGTTGCCGCTTCTGGAATAAAAAACGACAATTCCCTTTGCCATATCTGCCCCTTTCCGAATTCCTCTATGGTATACCCGCCTGGAGTTGTGCCGTCCAGCGCTTCTTCCCCGCGACGAGGGCAATTGCACGTGGGTATGGACTTGCCGCGGGGAGCACTCCGCTCACGCTGCGTTTGGAGTTCCGCCTTATGAGTTTTGACGAGCAAGTTCGGTAATGTGTAGGGTGGGGCTTGCCCCACCGCTTTCCTTGGGTCCGGCTTCCCGGTGGGGCAAGCCCCACCCTACAACCACA
>VGYL01000631.1 GCA_016872975.1 Planctomycetota bacterium | reverse complement strand
TGCGGGTCTGGAAGCCGTGCCGATATAGCACGGCAAAGATATCGTGCGGCAGCGTGCCCTTCATGCGAGGGAATCGCGCCGCGATCTGCCGGCGTATCCCGTCCGGCAGGCCGTAGGGCGTGGCGTGGTCGGTGCCGAGCAGGGCGCGCAGGTACAGGGTCCGCGGGCTGAGCCCGTAGTACCTGTAGACCGCACTCAGGGCAAAGTAGCCGCAGCCGCAGTCGTCCGACTGGGGTACGGCGCGGATCGGCAGCTTGAGGGCCTTGGTCTTCATGGCAGTTGTCCTTTACACAGGGTGGTTCGTCCGAGGCCAGCCGAATCTGTCAGGCAATCGGTCACAACGACATCGGTCATGGAGTTATAACGGCCCTGCGACCTGGATTAAGCGGTGCCGCCGGAGGATCCCCGGGGGTAGACACGAAGTGGCTGGGTGGTGTACAGCCGTTACGGATCCTGCGTGCTGTCGGTGTAGAGGGTCAGTTATCGGGAGGAAACCGCCCCGGAGTCGTCCAAGAATCAGTCTGGCGGGACCGAAAACAGGGACGGCGGGACTGGAAATCAGTACCCCGGGACCGGTTTTCGGTACCCAAGGACCCGATTTGGGGAGCCCGGGATATGCGACGCGTCGCCTATCCAATTAGTACCGGGCCTCTGCGTCACGGGCAAAGCATCCGCCCGGAAGACGATTGGCGCCCGCGACCGCTATCCCCGCCACGCCAGACGTCCGCGTAACCCCTTGATGCGCGGCCCCGGGCTATCACCAAGAAACCGCTTGCACCCGACCGATGACCGGCGCAGCATTCCCCGCAAGGTGAGCGGATGGAGGCTGGAGAAACAGGAACGAGTTGGCGCGAAGCCAGGGGAAGCGACCGGTCGTAGAATATACGTTCCCCCGGAGAAAGGACTACAGAATGAAAGCCAGGCAGTTGCTCGCAGGTATTGCAATCGCAACGCTTGCGCTTGTCCCCATTGCGCCCGCATCCGATTATGAAATCACTGCGATCACCGGCAACGGGGAACTGACGTGGGAAGATACGAACACCAACGGCACTTACACGGTGCAATGGTCCCCGTCTCTGGCGCAAACCAATTGGTCCTCCGACTGGTCCGCCCTGACCCAAGTTGCCGCCACGGGAGGGACCATACGTGCCAAAATCCCGATGTTCTTCCGAATCATTCACCGGCCCAGCCAGTCACAATCAGCAAACATGCGTCTTGTTTCCGGCGGCGGGCAGCCCCAAGGGCCTCAGTATGATTTCTATGTTGCGAAGAACGAGGTTTCGACGGAGGAGTTCTGCGCATTCCTGAACAACGCACAGGCCAACTCAGGCAATGCGCGGGGTTCCAACATGTACTTCTCTGATCAAGGCGATGTGTTCATGGATTCGGCAATGGCCTCATGGGAGATCATGTTCAAGATCACGGAGAGCCGCCTTCTTTACAATAACTCGGTGGGCATCGGAAATCGGTACACAGTGAATAACGACTACCTGGGGCACCCCATCACAGGAGTCTCTTGGTACGGAGCCGCGAAATACTGCAACTGGCTGACTATTCAAGAAGGGAGAGCAATGTCCGCACGGTGCTATACCGAGGGTACGGAGTACACGAACTGGCATCCAGCGCATCTCTCGTATGCCCAGTGGAATGACGCCTTCACGGATTCAGAACGACTTCAGTGGGTACAGAATTACGCCGGGTTTCGATTGCCCATGGATCAAGGCAACACCAGCGCCAACTACTACAACGAGTTCTTCAAGGCCGCATCGTGGTCTGGCAGTTCGAACGTGCTTTACGGATTTGGCCGGAGCACAATCAATGGCCAAGATGCCAACTACAATGGTAGCGGCGATCCCTACGAGCCATACACATTCGAGACGACACCCGTCGGATACTATGACGGCTCGGATCATGGCGGCGCATTCCAGACAAGATCAAACGCCAACCACTACGGACTCTTCGACTTGAGTGGTAACGTATTGGAGTGGCAGAACGACTTCTGGATGGATGGACAGGTCTATCGCTATGTCCGCGGTGGGGCGTGGGTAGACAACTCGGGAGACCTCGCCAACACACAGTCACCGGACTACCCTGACCCGACGTGGTGTTATCGGGCCTTGGGTTTCAGAGTTGTTTCGTCTCAACCATGAAATCGGTGCTCAACAAAAACGAGAAGTGCGATGGACTCAGACAAGGGGAGGCTTGAAGCGAGAATCAGAGAACTTGAGGGAAAGAACAGACGCTTGGAGGACGACAAGAGGAGGCTGGAAACGGAGAAACAAAGCGCAGATGCAGAGGTCTCAAAGTTGAAGCGCAAGCTCCGGGAAGTGGAGGACGAGATTGCCCGGTTGAAGAAGTGACAGGGCGGGAGAACACCCGCGAACCAGAGCGTAGACCGTACGGCGCACCCGCGGCGGGCTCGACGTCCGGACAAGAAAAGGAGATGAGATGAAAGAGAAACAGACCTATCCGGAGTTGCCCTCCAAAATCGGCAAGACGGCTGACCTATCCTTCCCCGACGGATCCACGATGCAGTGGGAGATCGTGGACGAGATTCGGAGGAACGAAGACGAGGCCAAGATTTTCGTTTTGCAACGCCTGCGGCAGAAGATCAACGGTGCTCAGGAGATGTTCCGGTTCGGATACTACATCATCGGCAAGAAGCCGAAGATGAAAGACAGGTGGACGTGGGGGCAGTACGCCCCATTCGTAACCGCAGAGGATTTCTCAGCGATCATCCACGAGGCGCAACAGCGCGGATGGATCAAATGAGGTCCGAGTCGGGTCGCCCCGACTGACCCATCAAGGCATAGCCCTCGATCCCGCCCTACGCATGTGCGTGCCCACTTTCGCATTGCGCCGCCTTCGCGCTCGCTGACACCCGCCGATATGTAAGAAGAAGTGCGCCGCGGGGCTGCACTCCTCCCGGCCGCCGGCGCCGGTCACCTGGCGGACGCCAGGCACCGTTCACGCCGGCAAGCGGCGCGTTCGCGGGCGGTGCGGACGTTGTTACGTGCCCACGACGATTCGCGGGTGGCGTCCTGCAGGGCGGAGGCGCCCCACAGATCCTGTACCCGGCGGCCGAGCGCCCGGCGGAGCTGGCACACGCGGGCCTCGCTGACGCCGAACTTCCGCGCCAGCTTGTTCAACTTCCCGCCCTCGGCCGTCAGCACGAGGAGGTCGACATCCCGGTCATCGAGCCGCCGAAGCAGGTCGGACCAGTCGATCTCCCGGGCAGCCACCTGCGACGGATCCTCGCCCTGGGCGGCCAGCAGGTCGTGCAGATTGCCCCCCTCCCCCTCCACCAGGTTAGCGTCGAGTGGGGCGTCCATTGACTCCAGGGCAACCTTCCGGTCGAGCTGGATGCCGGCGCACATCGCGTCGGTTCGGCACGCGCCTGTCGACCGCCGGCCCGATTTGGTCCGCTGGATGGCGTAGTACGCGATACCAGACGGATGCAGCGGCTTGCCCGCCCGTTCGGCCGAGTCGAGCATCTGTGCGGCCGACGCGATCGTATCCTGTACCAGCTCCCGGCTGTCTTCCGCACCAACCGGCCGAGCCACCCGGGGAACGGTCCCCTGGATGATCGGCATGATCTCCCGCTCCAGCATCATGGCGGCTGACGGGCTCATGGTTCACCTCCGTATTCTTGGGTTGGAGGTGACCGACCGGCACACGGCACACGCCGGGCCGGCGGCCACCAGAATCGAAATCCAGGTGACCGCCGGCATGGCGGTCAGGTCTATTTCACAACGCTATCTGCGAAGAACGCTTGCTTGAGCTGCCGGAGCAGCCCGACGCCGGCCGATGCGGCTACCGCCAGGATCGCCAGCAGGTGACCGACCACCGGGATGTTGCTCAGCAACAAGGCGGCGATCAGGCCGAGGATCAGGGATTCGGCGAATGGCTTGTTTCGCTGCAAGAAGGCCAAGAGCTTCTCGGCGGCCTTCCGGGATTGCTCGGCAAGCCGGCGAAGGCCGACCTTCACGTGGCGGGTGTACCGAAGGCGGCTGATGCGGTTGAAGAGATGGGTTGTCGACATAGGACTCCTTGGGGGGTTGGGGTGGAAACGTCGCCCGAGCGACACGGGGCCGAGGGATGACGGATGAAGGACATCGGGCGGCGCGACACGCAGCCCATGCTATCTGTCACGTACGCTACCGATGATCCGGACTGGCCGATGGCGACGGCGAGGAACTCCTCGAAGGGTTATAACCGCTTGCGGGCTGGAATTAACCGAACCGGCATGGGCTCGCCGGCACTCGCCGATAGCCGAACAGTCAGTCAGAACATCCTCTCAGAACATCCTTGCATCTCCATCGGCAAGACGGTAAATGACACCAACGGGCCAAGATCATGCAACGCCATAGCAGCAGAAAGCAGGAGCGAGACCTGCGAACAGGTGCTCACGTGGCGCACCAGGACTGGAGGTTCCCAATGAGCCATCGAAGGAGCGAATGTGTCGCCCCCGAAAGATCCTCGCAACCCTGCCGCTGCGACTGCTCTTCCGTGCGAGAGAATCGCCTTGGCTCCACAATCACCGCCGTATTCATGCTTCTGACCACGATGTTTGT
>VGYL01000630.1 GCA_016872975.1 Planctomycetota bacterium | reverse complement strand
AGAAAACACAAAATTCAAAACGGGCAGAGCCCCGTCCGTGGTTTTGGTCATTGGGATTTTGGATTTGTTTGGGATTTGGAATTTGGTGCTTGGAATTTCCTTCGTCGCGGCGGCCGGCTTGGGCGTCAACTTCTGGCGGCACCACCTGCTCGTTACCCCCAAGGGCCAGGCCCGCATCTACTTCAACTCCGGCCCCTACGGCCAAGAACAGATGTACTCTCTAATGGCCGAGCCGTGACGGAGCCATGGAATATTGGAATGATGGAATGACCAGCAAGGAAATCGCACTGAAGACGATCGAGCAGCTCCCCGAAAGCGCCTCGTGGGAGGATATTCAAGAGCGGATCAACTTCATCGTTGGTGTCCGCAAGGGCCTCCGCGAGCTGGACGAGGGCCAGGGTATCCTCCATGAGGCGGTCAAGGAGGAGTTTGCCGCATGGCTTACCGACTGATCTGGGCCCCTTCGGCCCGTCTCGACCTCAAAGAACTGGCCTCGTATATTGCGGAATCTCACCCGACATCGTCGGCCGCCTTCGTAAGGCAGGTGTTCCAGGCGGTTGCACTTGGCCGATTTTCCCCAAAGCGGCCGGGTCGTTCCGGAATTCGATGATCCGAGCATTCGGGAGATCATTCGCCGGCCCTGTCGGATCGTGTACAGAGTCAGGACCCAGGACCAGATGGTGGAGATCGCGCGAATCTGGCACGCCGCACGAGGGATTCCGCAACTCTGAGGCATGCGTTGTACCCAGCGTCTCCTCGCCACGAGCTTCTCACATGGTCTTTTCGACCACGACTTCCTGGCCGTCGGTGAAGTGGGCGGTGGCGGCGTCCTCGGGACTGATGTGCATGAGGTTGAGAACGGCCTTGCCGGGAGCCGGGGCGGGGCCGGCGGCGGCTTTGACGTGAACGGAGCGGAGGCCGCCGTACCACCAGCGGACATCGCTGGCGTAGAGCAGGTCGCCCGGCTCGGCGGCCATGCGGTCCAGGGCCGAAGGCGGGACAACGATCGTGTTCGTGCCGGAGAGCGTGGAGTCGATATGCGCGGCCAGGCGGACCTTGCGGCCGGGACGGCGGTTGGGCTCGCCGCCTTTGAACTCGCGCATGGCATCCGTCTGGGTGCCGGCGACGAGGCCTTTGATCTCCGTGTCGGGGCGAGGCTTGGTGAACTGCGTGACGGCGGCGCCGATCGCGCCGGCGGCGAGCAAGCCGAACAGAGCCCGCATGAACGAGTAGCTGCCCGGCCCCATCCCAAAATCGAACGGACCGATGAGCCGGTCGGGCCAGACAAAGGACAGGCCAATCACCAGGCTGCCGCCGGCGATGGTCAGGAAGCCGGCCATCGGGGTGTAGCGCTTCCAGAGAATCCCGAGGAATACGGCCGTGAGGACCGGCGGCGTGATGGCGGCGGTGAACATGCCGTGGGCCTCGTAGAGGGTGTCTTTGAGCATGAAGACGGGGACCAGGGCCAGGCCCAGCCCTGCCGCGGCGAGACTCGCGATCCGCGCCACGCGCAGGTAGTGCTTGTCCGGGGCGTTGCGCCGGATGTAGGGCCGCCAGATGTCGTTGACGAAGACGGCGCTGACCGCGTTGACGAGCGAGTCGGCGGTGCTCATCAGGGCCGCGGTCAGGGCCGCCAGGATGAAGCCGAAGACGCCGGGGGCACAGAGGAAATTGGCGGCCTTGACGAAGGAGTCCTCCGCGGTGGTGTCCAATTCGCCGGTGTTGACCAGGGCCCGGGCGATCCAGCCGCCGCAGCTCGTGGCGATGGCCGCCAGCGGGGTCAGCACGAGAATCCAGGCGACCACCATCCGCCGCGAGTCCTTGACGCTCTTGAGCGACAGGAAGCGCATGATGAAGGCTTGGTGCATGAGCATGAGGGCCCCGGTGTTGGCCAGGCCGTCCTGGACGTAAATGCCGATGAAGCTGAACTTGGGCGGGTCGGCGAAGTCGGAGAAGGCGTACTTGTGCTCCTGGGGCAGCAGGGCCCAGAACTCGCCGAAGCCACCGAAGTGATAGATCGCGCCGGCGAACAGACCCAGACCCGCCAGCAGCAGGATAATGCCCTGGGCCAGGTCGGTCATGATGACCGCGGTCTGGCCGCCGGCGTAGACGTACAGGGCGACCGCCACCGCGGTGATCGTCGCCCCGGTCATGACCTCCCAGCCGAGCAGGGTCTTCATGGTCCGGCCCAGCGCGATGAGATTGATGCCGATATAGCCGATGAGGTAGAGCAGGATAATGAAGGTGGCCATGATCCGCGTCTTCTGGTCGAAGCGGGCCTGGAGGTATTCGGGGATCGAGACGATCCGCTTGTAGTAGATGATGGGAATCCAGGCGAGCACCAGGAGCGGCATCCAGAACCAGTCGTTGAAGTAGGTCTGCGTGCTGGAGATGCCGTGCTTGAAGCCGACCTCGCTGTATTTGATGAAGCTGTAGCTGCCGACGACGGTGGCGATGCAGGAGAAGGCGATGAGCCACCAGGCGAAGCGTTGGCCGCCGAAGAAGAAGTCCTTGGTGCCGGCGGTGTAGCGGCCGAAGTACAGGCCGAAGCCCAGCACGGCGATGAAGTACGTCAGCATGACGGCGTAGTCGAGTCTCCCGCCGATAGCTTGCGCGATCATAGTGACTCTCCGTGGGACCAATAGGGCGCCCAGAATGTGAACACGGCCATCAGGACCAGCAACAGGAGGTATCCGCCGATGAGGATCACCAGGAGCCGGCGGTCCTCCCGAATATGCAGGTTCAGGTACCCGCCGCGAAGCCCGGCCCAGATGCCGACCAGGCACAACAGTCCGCCGATGCCGAACTGCCAGACAATCGGCCACACGCGCAACATGTTCACGGAAGGGATCTCCTAACCGGATGGAATAATGGAATGTTGGAATGATGGAATAATGCGTAGGGCGCAGGGCGTCCCGCACGATAGTTCGTGTGCCTGCGATATTTCATCATTCCAGAACCCCACAGGGTACGTATCACGTATGGTTCGACTACTTCTGCCGAATGGCGGTCCGGGTTTTCAACTGCGCGCGGAGCCGGTCCGGGCGGTCGGTGGTGATGCCGGCGACGCCGAGCCGGACCAGTCGCCGGGCCTCGTCGGGATCGTTCACCGTCCAGACGTAGAGCTTCTGCCCGGCGGCCTTGACGGCTTGGGCAAACTCCTCGGTGACGCCGGCATAGTGAACGTCCAGGCCGTCGAGGCCCTTGTCGATCGCCATTTGGATCAGCTTGGGATCGTGGGGAATCCACTCTTTCGTGTCCTTGGTCTTCTCGGTCCCCTTGAGCCAGTACGTGGGGACATCGATCAGCTTCTTGGAGGCGGTGACCGTCTCCAGGTCGAAGCCGATGATGACGATCTGGGACAGCTTGCCGCTCTGGACGAGCATCGGCTGGAGCACCGGCAGGATCTCCGGGCCGCACTTGATCTCGACGTAGAGCTTGCGCCCACGCGGGATCGTTGGGAGGATCTCCTCCAGAAACGGGATGGGCTCGCCGGCGAAGTCCTTCGACTTGAAGCTCCCCACGTCCAGCTTGCGCAGCTCCCGCGCGTCGGTGTCTTTCACCCGCAGGTCCACCCCGCCGGCGGTACGCTTGGTCGTGGCATCGTGAATGCAGACGATCCGGCCGTCTTTCGACAGGTAGACGTCCACCTCCACGTCGGCGCCCCGTTTCCAGCCCAGCAGAACCGAGGCCAGGGTGTTCTCCGGGGCGTCATACGAAGCGCCGCGATGGGCGACGATCTCCACCGGCCCCCGGCACCCCGCGGCGCTGAAAAGGCATAAACAAAAAAACAAAAGAGTCCCCCAACGGCAAGTTGTTTCATATCTGGCACTCCATCAGTTTGTAGGGTGTGCTGCGCACACCACGATCCTATCCTCTATGTTGTCCCGGTTCAATGTGGAGATTCAATCCAGAGTGGGCGGGACGATCTGGCCTTTGGCTTGGGCTTGCGTGTCTTCATAGGAGCCGTAGAACTCGCTGTTGCAGTCCAGCCAGAGCGTCACGCGATAAAAATCTTCCGGGGGCAGTTGGACGCCGTGATGCTGTGCGCTCAGGTAGGGGAGCAGCCTGGAGGCCCGGGCCCCGAAGCGACCGGCGTCCGTCCGGCTGCCGCCGTGGACGCCCATCTTGATTGAGCCGTTGCTGACGTGGAAGTAGAACCCGTATTTCTCGGCGAGATTGGTATAGGAGCGGGTCCAGCCGTGTTTGCCTTCGACGACGCCAGTCAGGTCCAGCGCCTTCTTCTGGCCGTGACAGCCGGCACAGTGGCGGTCCAGGACCGGCTGCACCAGCCGAACGTAGTTGAACGGGTTGGAGCCGTCGACATCGGGCTGTATGGGAGAGGGGGGCCGCCGCAGGGCCAGCGGCACGCCCGCCGATTGTTTCGGCGCTTGGCCCTTGGACTCGTGACACCCCAGGCAGGTCAACTGCTCCCCCGGATGCACGTAGGTGCCGGACCGCATGGACTGAATCGCCATGCCGCGCTCATCCAGGGCCTGGAAGTAGATCATCTTGCCGACGGGCGCTTCGAAATGCACGCTGCCGTCAGCCTCGACGGGCACCGTCCCCAGCACG
>VGYL01000629.1 GCA_016872975.1 Planctomycetota bacterium | reverse complement strand
CCTCAGACCGGTTAGGCAAGCTGCTGCCACTACGCAAGCTCGGTTCTTCCGGTCCAGCCGTCACCAACCTGGGCGTGGGCGGAAACCATATAGGTCTAGCCTCGGAAAAGGACGCGCAGGCCATCATCGAAACAGCCCTGGAGGAGGGGGTGCGTTTCTTTGACAACGCGGTCGTGTACAGCAGTGGAAGAGCAGAGGAACGCTTTGGAAGATTCCTGACGCCCAAGTACAGGGACGTTTCCTTCATCATGACCAAATCCATGGCCAAGGACGGGAAGGCGGCCCTGAAGGAGTTGGACGCGTCCCTCTCCCGCATGAAGACCGATTATGTGGACCTCTGGCAGGTGCACGCCCTCGAAGACCCGAAGCGTGTGGAGGAACGCATCGAGAACGGAGTACTGGACGCCTTTGTCGAGGCGCAGCAAAAGGGTAAGGCCAAGACCATCGGCTTCACCGGGCATCAGTCCTACGAGGCCCTTGTCAAGATGTTGGAGGAAATCGAAAAGCGGGGTGTGAAGATGAGCGCGGCACAGATGCCGGTCAACCCCGCTGACCCCCACTTCGAGAGTTTCGTCACCCACGTGGTGCCCAAGTGCGTGGATGCCGGCATCGGCGTGCTGGCCATGAAGACGCTGGCCTACGGACGTTTCTTCGGAGGAAATATCGGTTGGCGACGCAACAACGTCTCCGTCAAACCGGCGATACCGGCAGTTCTTTCCGTGGAGGATGTCTTCGGCTTCGTCTGGTCTCTGCCCGTGACCACGCTGATCAGCGGCACGGAAAACGCCCAACAGGTTTCCCAGAATGCCGCCCTGGCGCGCAAGACATGGAACTGGAACCAAGCCGAACGCCAGCAACGCATCGACGCCATGGCCCCCTTCGCCGGCCAGGATCTCGAGTTCTACAAAGGTTGAGCTGCATCCGTGGAAGATAGCGACCGATGATGCACGGAGCGGACAAACTCACACGATTGGGGAGATCGGGCACGCTGCTATCGCTGACAATGCTTTCGATGACTTCCCAGGGGTCAGCGTGGTCTACCTGCGCCTTGCCTGGGAGCATATTGAACCGGAAGAAGGGCAGTTCAACTGGTCCATCTTGGATATCCCGGCGCAGCGTTGGATACCGAAGGGGAAGCAGATTGCCTTCCGGTTCAGTTGCGACGATAGCAATCGCGGACGCACGCCCGAATGGGTGCGCAAGGCCGGCGCGCACGTCGATTACCTCGGCCCAGGCGGACTGGTTGGGTCGCTGTATTCTTGAAGAGCTCAACGGGTACGCCTTGGTACGGTCGGCTTTGCGATTGGCCGGCAGCAGCCCGGAGATGGTGAAGGACGTCTTCCTGGCGAAACCGGCGACGCTCACCATCGACGAAGGGAAGCAACTCTGGAAGGCCGCCCAGGAGGAATCGAAACGCGTCATCGGCATCAACACGCAGCAGCGGAGCGACGAGCGGTTCCTGAAGGCCGTGGCCATGTGCCAACTGGGGCGGATCGGGAAGATCCACCGCGTCACCTGCGCGATCGGGGACGGGCCGTCCGGCGGGCCGTTCGGCAAGCAGGAACCGCCGCCCGAGTTGGACTGGAACCTCTGGCTGGGGCCGGCGCCGAAGGTGGACTATCGGCCGCAGCGCTGCCACGGCAATTTCCGCTGGTGGTACGAGTACTCCGGCGGCAAGCTGACCGACTGGGGCGCGCACCACGTGGACATCGCCCAATGGGCGATCGGCATGGACCGCAGCGGGAGGGCTACGAGATTACCGTCTAAAGCTCCACTTCAGCGCGCTATGAAAAGGAGCGATCCCATGTTTGAAGTCCACCGTCTCTCCGCCCGTGCCCTTCTATGGGGCTTTGCCGCCGCGACTTTGTGCTTACTGACCGCGCCGCTGCCCGCCGCTTCGATGTCGCCGCGTTGCTCAAGGCCCTGCACGAAGCCGGCTTCCGCGGGCCGGTGGGATTCCAGGGCTACGGCATCGGCGGCAACGCGCTGGAAAACCTTCGTCGCACCATCACGGCCTGGAAAACACTCGCCCGTTACCATGTCCGCCGGCTGGGCATTCCGAGCGGTGAAAAGCTGCATCAACCCGTCAGGATAGCGCATGAGAATCTGGCAATCCACTTTCGGCAAGAGCCATCCCGGCGTTTGTATTGCCATCCGGGTATCTTGGGGAAACGCGCGGGGGCGATTGATGAGTCGAATGCCGCTGGTCAAGTTGAACGATAATGGGGCCTGCTGCCGTGGGGTTCCGGCGGGCAGCCCAGAACCAAGAACCCCGCGAACACTCACAGGAGATTCAACATGAAGACTAGTTTCTTTGTCGTGTCAGGTCGGGTTGCGGCATGCGCCGCCTTGCTGATGGCGGGCGTCTCGGTGGCCTTAGCCCAGGCGGCCGACGAGCGGCCCTGGGTCAATCTGTTACCGGGCGGCGCCTACCAGGAGCACTGGACGACCACCGGCAACTGGCAGACGGCCGACGGCGCCGTGAAGCTCACGCCGCGCGAGGGCGAGAGGGGCTGGTCGCGCTGGAGCGCCTATCTCTGGTCGAAGAAGGAGTACCAGGACTTCGAGATTCAGTTTGATTACAAGGTCGAGGAACGGGGCAACAGCGGCTTCTACTTCCGCGTGGGCGACAAGAACAGCCCCGTGGGCACCGGCATCGAGGTGCAGATCTACGCCTCGCACGGCAAGCCCGACAACAAGCTGAGCGACCACGACTCCGGCGGCATCATACCGGGCATTGCGCCGAAGAAGAACGCCGCCAGGCCGCAGGGCGAGTGGAACCACTTCCACATCATCAACCAGAGCGACAAGCTGACGGTGAAGCTCAACGGCGAGGTGGTGAACGAGATGGACTTGACGAAGGCGCCGCTGGTGAGCCGGCCGAATAAGGGGCCCATCGGCTTCCAAGACCACGCCCTGCCGGTGTGGCTGAAGGACATCAAGATTCGCGAGCTGTAGCTCGCACGTTGAGCAATCCGACGCTCGGGCTAGGCGGCGTTCAAGTAGACGTTTCAAAGGCCGTACCGAACGAAGAGAAGAAGAAGAGAAGAAGAGGAGAAGAAGAAGAGGAGGAGGAGAGGAGAGGAGAGGAGAGGAACGAAGAAAAAGATGATGAGGACGATTCTGGCATTGTGCGGCATTCTGGCCGCGTTCGAGTTCGGGGCGTATGGAGCGAAGGCGGCGCCGGGTGGCGGCGAGCGTTTCCGGGCCGAGGCGCGCGGCTTTGGATCCGTCGAGGTCGCCCTGCGCACGTACGGCGAGGGGGCGGAACGGAGTTCGTGGACCACCTTCCAGGCCGAGGACGAGGAGCACGCCACGGTCCTTGGCTCGAAGCGTCTGGCCGACCTACTCGGCTTCGGCGACATCGAGCCGGTGACCGACGCCGATCTCCCCGGCACCGTGCTGGCGCTCGACGGCTGGAGCGCCGCGGCCGATCTCGAAGTCCTCACGCCCGCTGAGTCCGGCACCCCCCGGAGCAAACCGCTCTACTACGAGACCCGCTTCACCCTGCCGGCGGCACGGCCCGCCAAGCGGCTCTGGCTCGCGTCATCGAGCATGAAGATGAGGCGATTCTTCATCAACAACTACGAGGTCGCGGAGTTCTCGGCTTGGGGCTCCCTGCCCGAAATCTACCTGGCCGAAATCGATATCAGCGGCCTGGTCAGGCGCGACGGCGAGAACGTCCAGCGCTGGGCGCCGGACCCGCAGGCCCCGGCGATCCCGGACTTGAAGCTGCTGTGGACGGAGTGAAAACCATGCACGGGAGACCGAACAGGATGCCTTAGGTTGAATCCGATCCCCGATCATCTGAAGAAAGAGAAACACCATGTCTAACCGAATTCAGCTCGTTCGCCGGATGTCCACACCACCTTGGGAAACCCTGGCTGATGTTGGTCGAGCCTTCGGTGGTGCTCGGTCCGGATCAGCAGTACCGGTGGAAGCAGGTCGACTCGCCAACAACCGTTCACATCATTCGGTATATCGATGCGGAAGCGATGAAAGTCGATTTCTTTAATACCTTGAACGGCAAGCCGACCGCTCTGCCGCCAAAGCGACAGAATTGATAACGTACTGAAAACACGGAGAATTATCATGTCAAATCAATGTCAGTTTATTCGCCAGACGGCCGCAGTCTTGATGGCCTGCGGTCTCATCGCCAGCCTACTGCCGGGCTTGGCCAGCGCCGGTTCCATCGAAACCCATGTCGCTCCCACGGGCGATGACGCCGGCGACGGCAGCCGGGCGAAACCGGTGGCCAGCCTCATCGGCGCCCGCGATGCGGTGCGCCGCCTGCGAGCCGAAGGCAAGGCGGGCCCGGTGCGGGTGGTGGTAGCGGACGGCACTTACCGCTTCGCCGAACCGCTGGTGCTGACGCCCGAGGACGGCGGCAGTGCCGAGGCGCCGGTCCGTTACGAGGCCGCGCCGGGGGCGAAGCCGGTGCTGAGCGGCGGACGGACCATCACCGGTTTCAAGCCGGTGGGTGAGGGTGTCTGGGCCACCCAAGTGCCCGAGGTCGCCGCTGGGAAATGGTACTTCGAGCAGTTGTTCGTCGACGGGAAGCGGGCGGTGCGGGCCCGCGA
>VGYL01000628.1 GCA_016872975.1 Planctomycetota bacterium | reverse complement strand
AGAGGTGCCAACTGGCGGTTCGATAGGGCAATCTGTCTTCGACCACCAAGCGGACGGCGGTGTGCATCACCCGGTGGGTGTAATGGGCGTTGGGCAGGGCCACATCCAGCATGTCGGCGTTGAAATAATGGCCGCAGGCCGAGCAGCGATGCTGCGAGTAGGTGACCACCACCTGGCGTGGCCGGCCGGACAAGAGGTCGCCCAGATCGTGCAACGTCCGTTGGGCCGTCCGCAGCCGATACGCGCGCTGTTGGCAGCGGGGGCACCGCCGTCGTCGATAATTGCGCGACCGCCGGACGATTCGCGGCGGGGGAAGATCCTCAACCCGTTGAATGCCTTCGCTGGGGTCGGCCACATAGCTTCCAGGTCCATCCATGACCATATCTCCAAGAGACCCTTTTCTTGGAGATATCGTCCAACCACAGCCCCGAAGGTGAAAAACTACTCTGTAACGCTGCTACAGTCTCTATTATTCCATGATATTAGCATGATTGCCCCTAAACAACCAACGATTTCGAAAGTAGTCCATCGATCAAGGCCCCTGTTATCATTCTTGGCTGTTAAGCACCTGTTCCCAATTCTCGTAGGCGGTCTGGTAGGCCTTCTTCAACTGTTTGTTGGGCTCGACGGTGCGGACGGGTTCCAGGCCGACGAAGGCGTCTTCGGGACCTTGGTAGAGGCCGGCGCCCAGGCCGGCGCCGCGGGCGGCGCCTTGGGAGCCGTCGGTGTTGTAGAGCTGGACCGTGGCGCCGGTGATCGTCGCGAAGGCCTCCGCGAACAGCGGGCTCAGGAACATGTTGGCGTTGCCGGCCTTGACGGTCTTGAGCCGGGTGCCCATGTCCCGCATAATCTGCAGGCCGTAGTTGAGGGCGAAGACGATGCCTTCCTGGGCGGCCCGCAGGACGTGGGCTTTCTTGTGGATGTTGAAGTTCCAGCCGTGGATCGAGGCGCCGACGTTGCGGTTCTCCAGCGTCCGCTCGGCGCCGTTGCCATAGGGCAGGATGACCAGGCCCTCCGAGCCGACCGGGGCCTGGGCGGCCAGGTCGTTCATCTGCGGGTAGTCGAGCCCGTCGGCGCAGTTGTGCTTGAGCCAACTGTTGAGGATGCCGGTGCCGTTGAGGCACAGCAGGACGCCGTAGCGCGGCTTCTTGGCGGTGTGGTTGACGTGGACGAAGATGTTGACGCGGGACTTCGGGTCGTGGTTCTTCTGGTCGGTGACGCCGTAGACGACGCCGGAAGTGCCCGCGGTCACGGCGATCTCGCCCGGCTTCAGCACGCTCAGGGACAGCGCATTGTTCGGCTGGTCGCCCCCGCGATAGCTGATCGGGATGCCCGCCTTGAGGCCCAACTCCGCGGCGGCCCCGCTCGTCAGCTCGCCCTGGATCGAGAACGTCGGGACCGTCTCGGCGACGAGGTCTGACCCGATGCCGTAGTTGTCGAGGACGAAATCGGCGAGCCGGTCCTTCTCGAAGTCCCACATGATGCCTTCGGACAGGCCCGAAGGCGTCGTCCTGATCGCGCCGGTCATCTTCATCGCGATGAAGTCGCCGGGCAGCATCATCTTGTCGATCCGGGCATAGAGCTTCGGCTCGTTGTCCTTGACCCACATGAGCTTGGAGGCGGTGAAGTTGCCGGGCAGGTTGAGCAGCCGCTTGAGGCACTTCTTCGGCCCGATGTCCTTAGCCGCCTTCTGGCCGATGCCTACGGCCCGGCTGTCGCACCAGATGAGGGAAGGTCGCAGCACCTGCTTGTTCTTATCGACCACGACCAGCCCGTGCATCTGGTACGAGATGCCGATGGCCTTGACGTCGCCGGGATCGAACATGGTTTTGTCCCGGATCTTCCGCGTGGCAAGTCCCACATGTTCCCACCAGGTGGCAGGGTGTTGCTCGGCCCAACCGCTCTGGTGGGCGATGATCTCCAGTTCCTTGTCCGGCGAGGTCGCCGCCCCCAGGACCTTGCCCGTCCCCGCGTCCATCAGCGTCGCTTTGACCGAGGAACTGCCCACATCATATCCCAACAATAATGCCATCGGTTCACCCCTTCACAGGCTCAATTCGTTCTTGCCACAGAGGGCACCGAGGTCACAGAGAAAGATCGATCTTCATCTCTGTGTTCTCTGTGCCCTCTGTGGGCCCTCTGTTGCGCCATTCTATCGGATAGGCGATCTGCGCCAAGACTCGCGTTGGGCTCACTCGTAGTTCCACTTGACGATCCAGGGGTCTTTCGTTCGCTTCTGGAAGGCCTTGAGCCTGGCTTGCAGCCGTTCGAGCTCGCCTTTGTACTGCAGGTCGTCGGCGAGGTTCTTCACTTCGTGCGGGTCGTTCTGGAGGTCGTAGAGCTCGAACCTGGGGCGGTGCAGGTAGGCGTCGACGGTGCGCTTGCCGTAGAGCTTGCTACCCCGTTTGAGCGTCCCCTGCCAGGTGGCGGCGGCCCACAGGTCGCTGGCGAACGGGTAGTCCAGGCCGTGGGCGAGGTTCCAGATCAGCTTGAAGCGCCGCTCGCGGACCACGCGCATGGGGTAGTACATCGTGATCTCGTGGAACGTGTGCGAGGCATAGGTTGTGTCCCAGTCCGGGGCGTGCTGGCGTTCCAGAACCGACTTGAACGAGCGGCCGTGGAACTCGTAGTCCCGCGGGGTCGCCCCGGCCAGGTCCAGGATCGTCGGCGTCAGGTCCGCCCAGTTCACCAGCGCGTCGCAGGCGATGCCCTTGTTCTTCTGGCCGGGCCGGCGGACGATGCACGGCAGGTTGATGCCCGGCTCGTAAACCGTCGTCTTGGCGCCGGGGAAGGCGATGCCGTTGTCGGAGATGTAGATCAGGATCGTGTTGTCGTACTGGCCCGCGTTCTTGAGATGCTCGACCAGCCGGCCGACGCCCTGATCGAAGCGGGATACCGCCTGGCAATACTGGGCCAGCTCGGCCCGGCACTCGGGGATATCCGGCAGATAGTCCGGCACGAGGACATCTTCGGCCCGGTACGTGACTTCTTGAACGCCGGGATAACCCTGCGCCCGATTGCCGAAGCGGTCCGGCCCATACGGCAGGTCGTTCGCCTTGCCCCCGCCGCGATGCGGATCGGAGGTGCAGTAGTACAGCAAGAACGGGCGCTCGTCCCCGGCTTCGAAGAGCTTGCGGCAATTGTCGGCCATCTGGACGGGACTGCGGTCGTTGCCGGGGAGATGGACGTCGAACTTGTAGACCTCGTCCGGGGCGACATGGTATTTGCCGATCCGGGCAGTCCGGTAGCCATCCTGGCTCAGCAGCACGGGCAGACTGCGCACGTGGTCGAAGGTGATGAAGTGATGGTAATCGTGCTGGTGGCCGTACTGGCCGTTGTAGTGATTGTACAGACCGCTGAGGATCACGGACCGGCTCGCGCTGCAACTGGCCGTGGTGCAGAAGGCATTGGTGAATCGCACCCCCTCGGCCGCCAGTCGGTCCAGGTTCGGCGTCCGGATGACCGGATGGCCGTAGCAGCCCAAGTCGCCCCGTCCGTGATCGTCGCTGACGATCAGGACGATGTTCGGCCGCCTGCTGCCGGCCGCTTGACCGGTCGGCGTCGCCACCGAGGCGGCGGTCAAAGCGGAGATACCCGCCGCACAGCTTCTCACGAAATCTCTTCGCGTCATAGGTTGATTCGCCATGTCGTTTCTCCAATACTCCTGGTGCTTCTATGCCAATCCGCATCACCGCGAGGACCAGCAATTGTCACGAAACAGCTACCGTTGCGTCCAACCCAAGATGGTGAGCAAAACTCGTTCGGAGTTCCGCCTTTAGGCGGGTCTGACAGTCCGGCCTTCCTTGTTCCTTCCGCGAGGGTCCCTTTGGAGGCGGCTGCGCCGCAAGACCTCTGGCCCCGCGTAAACGCGGAACTCCAAACGTCTCTCCTCCGCCAGTGGCAAGGCCTGCGCAAAGCCTACGGCCTTGCCGCTGCCACCCACCATGTTGGGGTGGGCGGAATGCTACTTGTTATGCCCTTATGGGCACACTACAAACCACCTCAACTGCTCCGGCCCAGGCGGCGGCCGACGTCCCGCAGGGTCTTGACGTCGGCGGGATGGATCGAGCCGCCGGGCAACGGGCCGGTGTTCATGAGCAGGTTGCAGTGGGCCGCCCCGGCCGCCTCGAGCCGTTGGATCACTTGGTCGGCACTGAGATGTTTGTTGTCATCGTCCTTCTTATAGCCCCAGACGCTCGGCTGGAGCGTGTCACAGATTTCGTTGTGCTTGTTCTTGTTGCTTTCCCAGGCCTGGTGGGCGATCTCGCGCTGTTTGGGGTCTTTGAGCCGATCGGCCAGCGAGCGTCCCCTGCGCTCGGGGGCCGCGAAGTCCTCCGTCCCGGTAGCGCCCTGCTTGAAGGAGATCAGCGTGTGCGGCTGGAGCGCGCGGACCAGGGCGTAGGTCTCGGCCATCGGGAACAGGTCGGGCCGGCTGTAGAAACCCATGACCGGGTCGAACCAGATGCCGGCGATCGGGCCGTAGCGAGTCAGCAGCTCGCGCAACTGGGCGTGCACGTAATCGACGTAGATCCGGAAGTCCTCGTCCTTGCGCCATTTGTACTGCGCCGGCGGCCAAGACCGACAC
>VGYL01000627.1 GCA_016872975.1 Planctomycetota bacterium | reverse complement strand
AGGAGGGTCTGGATGAGTTGAGCAGTCTCTGTGCCACCGAGGTGTTGTGGCAAGGGTCGGTTCGCTACCAAAAGATCCCGACTCCCCGAGCGTCCGTAGCGGAGTTGCTCAAGCTGGCCGGCGTCAAGCTGCCCGAGGTCCTGCCCAGTCGAGGGGTGACTGTAGCCACCCGCAAGAAGCTGCCTGAGAATCGCCCAAAGCACGCAAAACAAAGCACTTAGATCGCAAATTGCCAGGCAGCAAAAGGTGGAACATCCGCTACAACATCGCGCGGGTCAAGCCGGCCGCGACGACGCTGGTGACCGTGGGCGCCACGCCGGTCTTTTCCGTGCATCGCGTCGGCCGCGGCCGCGTGGGGCTGCTCAATGCGGCCAAGCTTTTCATGCTGTATCGGGAGGACAAGGAAGGGGGCTGGCTGGCCGACTGCGTCTGTGAGCTGGCGGCGTACCTGGGACGGACCCCTTCCGCCGGCAGCGGCATCGAGCTGTTCGCCGAGCGTACGGCGGGCGATCCGAGACGCGTATCGTTCCGTGCTTACGTCGTCAATGAGGATTTCACACCGGTGGACGAGGCGAACGTGCTGCTGCGCGTGGGCGGGCGGGTCGTCGTCATGCCGCCCGCGGGAGAAGGGCGGTACACGACGGAAGTGGACCTGGGGGCTTGCGAGTCCCTCGTGGCCACCGTTCAGGCCGAGGCCCACGGCATGTTCCTGGGCGAGAGGATCGTGGTGACCCATCTGCCCGTGCTCCCGGATGAGATGTCGGACACCGATTTCGATGAGGACTTCCTCCGTGCCCTGGCCCGGCAGATCGGAGCCCGGTACGTTCACGTGGAGGATCTCGGCCGCGATACCGCGGGGACCTTTGCGGCCCGGCGGCAGATGGGAACGGTCCGGCAGGTCAGGAGCCTTTGGCCGAGCTGGCCCCTGTTGCTGACTCTGTGTCTGCTGCTGTCGGCGAAATGGTTCATCCGTCGCTCTATAGGACTGGTCTGATGGGGATGAAACGTGCTGTCATCTTGTTCGTCGTGATGTGCGTCCTCTGCCTGGTGCAGTCCGCGCCGTGCGGGGGCCCGGCCCCGGGCCACACGTATGTCCTGCTCGTTCAGGGGATCAGCAGAGATCCGGCCGACCGGAGGGAGAAGGAGCAGGCCCTGCACGCCCTGCGCGGCTTCTGGCTTGCACGAGCCGGCGTCGATCCCCGCCGTCTCGTCATGCTCCAGACCTCCGCGGCCTCCTCCAAAGCACAGGACACTGAACCGACGGCCCACAACCTTCGCCGAGCCCTGGAGGCGTTCGCGTCCAGGATTCAGCCGCAGGACCGATTCAACTGTCATTACCTGGGCCAGGCCAACGCGGTCGGCGGCGCCCTGCGTCTGAACCTGCCGGGGCCCGACATCACGGACACGGAGCTTGCCGATTGGCTCCGTGGGATCCCCGCGAACCGGCAGTTCATCGTCTTGGATTGTCCGTGCGCCGGGCTCGCCGCCCGGACGCTGACGGCCGAAGGCAGAATCCTCGTTTGCGCCGCGACCGCCAAACAGGCGTATGCGACCCGGTTCACGTCGGCCCTCGTGCAGGTTCTGGGCCGGCCCGCCACCGACCTGGACGGCGACGGCAAGCTCTCGCTGCTGGAGGCCTTCACGGCGACGGCCCGGGAAATCGAAGCGTACTACCGCCGGCAGCAGATCCTGCCCACGGAAACCCCCAGTTTGGAAGACAACGGTGACGGCGTAGCCAGTGAGCAGCCGTGGCGATACCAGACGGAACCGGGCGATGGCGCCGGCGCCGCCGCCTTTGTGTTGGCCGAGGGACACTGAGATGGAAAGACGAGCCTTCCTGAAACTCTCCGCCGGCGCCGCGCTGGCGGCGCTGTCCGGGAACGCCGCTCTCCGGAGCGGCACAAGAAAGACGACTAATCGTGAGATTGGCGTTCCCGAGCACCAACGGCAGTTCGAATCGTTCATGCGCGAGATGGAGGCGCGGTTTCGCAACATGCAGGTCCAGCCGCCCTGGGGTCCCCCTTCCGGCCCGCCGCGTCCCGCTGTTGTCGCGCCGCAATCCTATACGGCACCGCCCGCGACGCACGACGAATATGACTTCGTCCTGGCCCGGGTCCAGTTCAGGGAAGCGGGCCTGCCGGGACGGGCCAAGGGGCCCGACGTCTGGAACGTTCGCCCCGGCGGCGATGCCAATCTCCTGCGGGAGTTGGCCGCGGTGATTCGGTGCCATGTCAAGCCGGTGCAGGCGTTCGACTGGGACCCGCAATATGCCCGCAACGGCCAACTCAACGCCATCGTGACCCTCGAGGATCTCGAGCCGCTGCGCGAGTACCCGTTTCTCTTCATGACCGGCGAAAACAACTACCACCTCACCGACACCGAGAAGCAGAACCTGCAGGAGTATCTCCGCGCCGGCGGCTTCCTGTTGATGGATGACTGTGTCGTCGGCGACGGCGGCGACTTCTTCTATCGCAGCTCCCACGACTTGCTCGAACAGCTCTTTGGCCGGGGTTCCGTCCGCCCGATTCCGCGCGAGCATGAGGTCTTCCATAACCTGTACGATCTGCGTGAGACCGGCCTGCCGACGCTGGTGTACGCCCGGCGCCGGGGGTTCCCGTCGGTGCGCCAGACCCACGGTCAGAACCACGGGGCCCGCGGCGTGTTTCTCCGCGATCGGCTGGCCGTGTTCCTGAGCTCGACCGACCTGCATTGCGGCTGGTGCGACAGCCACGGCGTCGAATGGGGGCCCGACGGCTATCGCAAGACCATCCAACTCGGCATCAATCTCATCCTCTACGCCCTGACGCACTGAGCCGGTTGTGATTTATGATTTATGATTTATCATTTATGATTTGCGGCACGAATCCCCATTCATAATTCATAAATCATAATTCATAATTGATAAATGACAACTCCTGCCTCCTCCGGTACGATGCCGCCCATGTTGACGCTCATCAATACCAATCGCATGGTGCCGGCCATCGGGCCGATCGGACTGGAGTACGTGGCGGAAGCGGCGGCCCGCGCGGGAATCGACGTGAGCATCCTCGACCTGGCTCTCTGTGACGATCCGGATCGGGCGCTGCGCGAGCATCTCGCCGGACGCGGGGCGACGTTGATCGGGCTGTCCTTTCGCAACGTGGACGACTGCTTCTGGCCCAGCGCCCAGTGGTTCGTGCCGGGATTGGCGGACCTGGTGCAGAAGATCCGTGGCCTGAGCGATGCGCCGATTGTCCTGGGCGGCGTGGGGTTTTCGGTCTTTGCGAAGGAGATCGTGGAGTATACCGGCGCCGATTTCGGGATCCATGGCGACGGCGAACTGGCGACGATCGCCCTGTACCGCCAGTTGCAGAACGGGCGGCAATTCGAGACGGTAGGGGGGTTGGTCTGGCGCTCGCAGGGGGAGATTCGAGCCAATCGTCCCGCCTGGCCCGCGGAGATCTCCCTGCCCGCGCGCCGGGAGATGTTCGACAACCGCGCCTATTTCGCCCGCGGCGGTCAGTGTGGCTTCGAGACGAAGCGCGGCTGCAACCGCCGGTGCCTGTACTGCGCCGATCCGCTGTCGAAAGGGCCGGTGCCGCGTTCGCGAAAACCTGCCGAGATCGCCGATGAGATCGAATCGCTCCTGGCCCAGGGGATCGACGTGCTGCACACCTGCGACGCGGAGTTCAACGTCCCGCGCCGCCATGCGCTGGCGGTCTGCGAGGAGATGATCCGCCGCTCGTTGGGGGAAAAAGTGCGTTGGTACGCGTATCTGGCCGTGACACCGTTCGATGCCGAGTTGGCGGACGCCCTGCGCCGGGCCGGCTGTGTCGGCATCAACTTCACCGGGGACTCCGCCAGCGAGACGATGCTGAGCACGTACCGCCAGCAGCACCGGGCCGAGGATCTGGCCGCCGCCGTGCGCTTGTGCCGCGAGAACGGCATGAAGGTGATGATCGATCTGCTGCTCGGCGGGCCCGGCGAGACCCCGCAGACCGCCGCCGAGACGATCCGCTTCATCAAACAAATCGCGCCCGATTGTGCCGGGGCCTCGCTGGGCATCCGCGTGTATCCCGGCACCGGCATGGTGGATGTTCTGAGAGGGTGTGTGGGAAGCCCGCATTCTCTGGGTGGCATCGTCAAGCGGAGTCTTCGGAGCTTGGCGATGGCGGATTTCCCGTGCGCCCGACCATCGCCAAGGCCTACCGGCCTTGACGATGCCACCCTTCTCACACACCCTCTGAGGCGACAGGGCCCGCTGGACGCTCAACCCGGCATGCGCCGCAGGTACGCCGGCCCGATCGACCTGTTCCAGCCGACGTTCTATATCTCGCCCGCTCTCGGTCCGGAGCCCGCCCGGCTCATCAAGGACCTCATCGCAGGCGACCAACGGTTCTTCGAGCCGATGGCCGAGGGGGCCCCCACGCGAAATGATGCGCTGGGGAGCCCCGAGCAGTCCGACCCCGAATCAACCGGCCACAACTACAACGACAACACCGACCTGGTCGAAGCCATCCGCCAAGGCGCCCGCGGCGCTTACTGGGATATCCTCCGCCACCTCCGTGGCAGCCGGCCGCAAGAGGGTCTGTGAGAAGCTGGTTCTACG
>VGYL01000626.1 GCA_016872975.1 Planctomycetota bacterium | reverse complement strand
CGCGTCGATTGACGTGCATCACCTCCTTCCATCGGCCCTGCCGGCGGGTCGCGTGAGCGGCAATCCCGGCCGGAGTTGCACTTTTTCGGGTGCCTGTCGTCGTCCCGATACTATAGCGGATTCCCGTGGTCCCTGCAAGAGTCCGATCCGACAAGGATGCATCACCGTTCCCGTGCGGGCGTCCCGTCCCGGCCCAGACTCCCACCCGAAAAGGGGACATTCTACTTTTCCTTCCCGGAGCCGGAAAAGTAGAATGTCCCCTTTTCCTTGACCGTACGGGAACCGAACCTCCGTTGCCCCGGAAGCCTGCAAGAACGGTCATACACCACCCGACAACCGCGCCGGTTGTCGGGGGGCACACCGGGAGATGATTCGAAGGTCTGGACTTCACACTTCACACTCGGCCGCAGGCCGTCCGTGTGAAACGAACCCCATCACAGCTTCTCGGCCAACTGGCTCAGGAGGCCGGCGAGGCCGCGCAGGATGTCCTTGGAGGGCACGGGCACCTTGAGGTGGCGTTGGCCGGTGGAGGCGTCGGTCTCGATGCGGAGAGCGGCCGTCGCGTCGGTGGGCGGTTTCGCCTCGGCCGGCGCGGCGCCGGCGAGGCGGCTGAGCAGGGCCACGCCGGCCGCGATCAGGTTGCCCCAATCGGGCTCGGCCGCACTGCACCGGTCGTCGGTCACCGCGCGACCGCCCTCGGCGGCGGGAGACGTTGGCGCCAGGTCCTGCTCCAGGTCCTCGGCCGTCTCCAGGTCGCTGGCGACCTTCTCCTCCGGCGGCATGGGGGCGGGAATCGACTGGGTGACCTTGTCCACGGACTCCATGAAGCGTTTGAGCCGGGTGCCGCCGAGGAAGACCTCGTTGGTGCCGCCGTCCAGGACGCCCGCGAACATGGATTGCTTGAAGGCGAGCACCGCGAGCATGCCCTGCTCGATCGTCCCCTGGGCGACGAAGTTGACGACGCGGACCGGGCGGTGCTGGCCCAGGCGGTGGACGCGGCCGATCCGCTGGTCCAGGACCGCCGGGTTCCAGGGCAGGTCCATGTTGATGACCGTCGCGGCGTTCTGGAGGTTCAGGCCCACGCCGCCGGCGTCGGTGGACAGGAAGATGCGGCAGCCCGGGTCCTCCTTGAAGCGGGCGATCAGGCCCCGGCGGTCCCGCGAGTCGACGCCGCCGTGGAAGAGCACGTGGCCCAGGCGGGCGGTCTCGAGACGCGGCACGATCAGCTCGTGGGTCCGCACCCACTGGCTGAAGATCACCGCCTTGTCGCCCGGCTGCTCGAAGGACTCCTGGAGGACCGAGAGCAGCTCGTCCGCTTTGTAGCCGAAGTCGGTCTTCTTATCGAGCAGGTACGTGCTGTTGCAGCTCATGCGCATGTTCTGCAGGGCGATCATGAGCCGGCGCTGGTCGGCCTCGGAGAGAAAGCCGAACCGCCGCCACTTGGCCACGACCCGTGCGACGGTCTCGGCGTTCTCCTGGTGGTGCGCCATCTGCTCGCTGGTCATGGGCACGAAGTAGTTCTTGTCGAGCCGCTCGGGCAGTTGTTTGAGGACCTCCTTCTTGGTGCGGCGGATCAGGATCGGCTGGAGCGTCCGGCCGATCGTGTCCAGGTTCCCGTAGCCGATGACCTTGCCGCTCTCGTCGGTGTGCTGGTGCTCCGCGAGAAAGCGGAACATCGGCCCCAGGCGAAAGCGATCGACGAACTCCACGATCGAGTGCAGCTCTTCGAGCCGGTTCTCCAGGGGCGTGCCGGTCAGAACGATGGCGTACTTGGAGTGGAGCCGCTTGATCGTCTGGGCCCGGCGGGTCTTCCAGTTCTTGATCCGCTGGGCCTCGTCCAGAATGACGATCTCGGGACCCCACTGCTGAATGGCCTCCAGGTCCCGATGCACGACGTCGTAGTTGGTGATCTTGTAGAACGAGTCGGACCGGTACAGCTCGGCCCGGCGGGCCAGCGATCCTTCCACCACCAGGGCCGGGCGGCCGCAGAACTTCTCGATCTCCTGCTGCCACTGGTACTTCAGCGAGGTGGGACAGACGATCAGGATGCGCTCGACGCCGGCGGCGCGGGCCAGGATCTCGCCGGCGGCAATCGCCTGGATGGTCTTGCCCAGGCCCATGTCGTCCGCGATCAGGCTGCGTCCGGCCCGGGCGGCGAAGAGCGCCCCTTCCCGCTGGTAGGGATACAGCGGGACCTTCAACAGGTGCGCGAACGCGGCGCTCCCGACGCCGGCGGGAAACGCCTTGTCGATCCGCTCGGTCAGGGCGGCGCGGTCGCGGACCTCGGCAATGAAGTCCAGGGCGTCGTCGTAGCACCGCAGATCGTGGCCCAGGGCCCCGGCCCGTTTCAGGAAGGTGTCGAACCGCGCGTAGGCCGGCGCCTGGAGGACGCCGCGGTTGTCGAAGTAATCGGCGGCCAGCTTGTGCAGGCCCGGGGGACACTCGACGCCGGGACGCAGGACGATCTCCCGCCGGGCGCCGTAGCGCAGGTAGATCTCCGAGTGGAGCGGGCGAAAGCCCTGGGCCAGGACCCGCGCGGCGCCGGGCTGCCGCCGCAGCTTGCCGAGGACCCATTCAATGTGCTTGCAGGTCCCCAGCGTGTTGACGGCGAAATCCGGGCAGGAGCAGTAGTTCTCGCCCAGCCCCTGGCCGCGAATGGCCACGCGGTACTCGCCGCCGGTCCGGCGGTTGGTCACGGTGAATTCCGAGAAGACCGGCGCGCCGCCGACGTTGACCAGCCGGAAGTTCTGCTTCCGCGCGAACTGCCGGCGCAGGGCGATCTGCCACTGTTCCAGCGACATATCCTCCGGCTTGCGCAGACGCGAGATCTTGGCGCCCTTGAACGGCCCCTTCGATGGTTGGCGCCGGACGGTCTTTTCCACCGCGGTATCGGTCGCATCCGAAGCACGCTTCTCGGTCATACAGCTTATCTCCTCGTCTGGCAGAGCAATGGACAATGGCGGCGTGAGTATACTATATTGGGTGTCCAGAGCCAATGGAGAATGAAACCGTGAAAAGCAATGACGACCGGATCGAGAGAGGGATGGGGGCACGGCCCGTTCTCGCCGCGGTGTTGCTGCTGCTGGCGTCGCAGAGCCTTTCGTGTGCTTCCTGGGCGCGCTCCGAGGCGTTTCTGGCGGGCCGGGAGGTGGGCCGCATCCAGGACGAGTCGCTGCGGGAGATCTCGGGGATCGCGGCCAGCCGCCGCCATCCGGGCGTGCTCTACGTCCCTAACAATTCGGGCGACACCGCGCGGATCTTCGCGCTCAACGAGAAGGCCGAGTTGCTCGGCGTCTGCCACATCCGCGGCGCAACCAACCGCGACTGGGAAGACATTGCCGTCGGGCCGGGGCCCGATCCCAACCAGCATTACCTGTACATCGGCGACAACGCCCGCCGACGCCCGGAGATCGTCGTGTACCGGGTGCCGGAGCCGAAGGTGAACGCCACGGCCCGCTTCGGCCAGATGACGACGGAGGCGGCGGAGGCGATCCGGCTCGCCTATCCGGATGGCCCGCGCGATGCGGAGACGCTGCTGCTCGATCCGCTGACGCGCGACCTCTACATCATCTCGAAACGGGACCTGACACCGCGGGTATACCGGGCAGCCTATCCGCAATCCACCACGCAGCCGACCCGACTGGAGCACGTCGCCGTCCTGCCGCTCGGCTCGTTCCCCACCGGCGGCGACGTCTCACCCGACGGCCGCCGGGTGATCGTGCGGGGCATGTTCCATGCGATGCTGTGGGAACGACCGGCGGGCGAGCGAGCCGCCCACGACGGGGATCGCGCAGAGGGCCCGGCGCCTCTGTGGCACGCCTTTGCCAACAAGCCTATCGGGCTGCCCATCGCCCAGGAACCGCAGGGCGAGGCGATCTGCTTCGACAGCGCCGGCCGGGGGTATTTCACGATAAGCGAGGGACGGAACGCGCCGCTCTACTACTTCGCTCCCACCGAGCCGAACGCCCCGCCTCCGGAGATGCCGCCGTAGCATCCCATTTCACAAGTACCGCGACTATGGGGAAGAGGTTGCTTCGTCGCACCCGGCGCGAAGCGCCGCTGCGCGTCGGGCCTCGCCATGACATGATTGCCGCGATCGGCGAGCCTCGCTCGCAATGACATAGGGCGCCCCAGTATGTCATTGCGAGGAGCTTCAGCGACGAAGCAATCTCTACTCTATCGTCCCAGGACTTGCGAAATGTCGGACTAGTTCGACCCTCAGCCGAGGGCGGCAGCCGCCTGACGGTCCTGTGCGGCGGACGGCTTGGCGTGGGGGAAAACGTTGCCTATGGTTTAATCAGGGTCCCAATATGGCCGATATCTGCTGGTGATACATCGGGCCGGGTGCGTCCGGCGTGCGGGCCTCCGAACGGGATGTAGCGCGTGGGGGGACCCCAGCGCACGCACGATGCGACGCCCGGCGCACGACGAGAGGTAGGTCGATCGTGTTTTCGCAGACCACGAGACTGGAACTGGCGATCGCCGTGGCGGTACTGACAGTGTTGTTCCTATGCAGCCAACCGCCCAAGCCCGGCACGGCCGGCGTGCACCGGGACGAAGAAGGTCCGAAAATCGGAACCACGGATCGC
>VGYL01000625.1 GCA_016872975.1 Planctomycetota bacterium | reverse complement strand
GCCGCGCTGCCAGCCCATGTGGAAGGTCCCTTTCGTCCCGTAGAAAAAGCAGCCGACGCTTTCGCTCTTCTCGGCGGGATTGCCCGCGAACTGGCGGTGCTCCCAGGTGACCGTCAGGTCGTCGAACTCATACGTCGCGACCTGGTGGTCCGGGGCGTCGGTCGTCTGCTCGGTGTCCGTGAGGAGGGGCGGGCCTTTGATCGGCCGGCCGCCGGTGGAATGCACGCTCTTGGGCCACTTTCGCGCCATGATCCACAGGACCTGGTCCATCCAATGGACGCCCCAATCGCCGAGCGTGCCGTTGGCGTAGTCGAGGTACTGGCGAAACCCGCGCGGATGCATCCCGCCGCCGCGGCCGGTATCCCCGTTGTACGCCCGCAGCGGGGCGGGCCCACACCACAGGTCCCAATTCAACTCCTTGGGCGGCTCGACGTTCTTACGCGGCTGCTCGGGGCCGTCGCCGCCGTACAGCACGAAGCAGCGAACCATCCCGATCTTGCCGGCGTTTCCCTCCTGCAGGAACTTCCGTCCGGAGACATTGTGCGGCGAGACGCGCCGGTGCGTGCCCACCTGCACCACCCGGTTGGCCGCCCGCGCCGCGTTGACCATCGCGCGGCCCTCCAGGATCGTGTGGCCGATCGGCTTTTCCACGTACACGTGGGCGCCCGCCTTGACCGCGTCGATCGTCGGCAGGGCGTGCCAGTGGTCCGGCGTGCCGACGATGGCGATCTCGGGTTTCTCCTTGGCGAGCATCTCGCGATAGTCCTCGTAGAGCTTGGGCTGATCGTTCCCCCATTTCGCCACCTCCGCTGCGCAGCGGTCAAGCTGCCGCCGGTCCACGTCCACCAGCGCCACGGTCCTGCACCGGCCCGAGGCCGCCGCCTCGCGCAGGATATTCGTCCCCCACCAGCCGCTGCCGATCAGGGCCGTGCGATAGGTCTTGCTGCGCTGGGCGGTCGCGATGGCCGGAAAGCCCAGGGCCAACCCGGCGGTCACGGAGCTTTTCAGAAACGAGCGGCGGTCGATAGACATGATCTTCTCCTTCCAAAACCGACGAGGGGCGGCTGAACACGGGAAGAATGGAATTCCATCATTCCATTCTCCCATAACTGGCCCCATAATGCACGGGCGGGTCGCGATGCGTCAAGCCCAAAGTAAGCTCAAGATCAGACAGAGCACGCCCCGGGAACGCCGCTCTCCTGAGCGTCTCCTTCGCGGAGGGGGGGCCGATCGGGAGATTGGCGTTCCCAGCCCCGTCCCCGGCCTCGCCCTTCTTGACACTTGAAACTTCAAACGTAACACTCCTTCCCCAATTGGCTTTGTTTTTCCGCGGCCTCCTGCCGGTCCCATTCATCATAACTCTTTTCCCCAGCAACAGTTATCCTTCCTTGGGCCCGTCGCGAAAATTGGCTTTGTTTCGCACGAACGCCTCGGGTGGGAAGGGTGGAATAATAGAATACTGGAATGGTGGGGTATCACGGCCGCAGACTTGCCCAGCTTGACACTTGCCACTTCAAACTCAGGACTCCCTTCCCAAATTGGCTTTGTTTTTCCGCGGCCGGTTGCGGGTCCAATCTATCATAACTCCTTTCCCCAGCCGCTGTTAGCCTCTCTTGGGTCCGCCGCGAAATTGGCTTTGTTTCGCACGAACGCTTCGGGCTGGAATGGTGGAATAATAGAACACTGGAATGGTGGGATATCCCGACCCCGAACTTGCCCAGCTTGACACTTCACACCTCAAACTTGAAACTCTCCTCCCATTGGGTTTGTTTGGCGCAGTCGCCCTGCGGCCGTGACCAAGACCGGTTCGCGTGCCAAGACGCAGGGAGCGCCAAGGGAGAAGAAGGGCGGAGGACCCCGATCCCTCAAGCCTCTTGCGCCCTTGGCGTCTTGGCGCGAGATATAGTCCTTCTACAAGAGGACGCTCCGCGCTGCCTGTATGTTCCATAGAAATCGAAAATATCGCAGAAATTCTGTTTCCGCCGCGGCCGGCAAACGCCGCCCGGCGAAACAAAGGTCGCCCCGGAACGCCCGAGCCGGCGACCGGCCCAGCCCGCGCGCCCTCGGGACACCGATACCCAAAGCTGCCCCCCGCCCCCCTCTACCCGGGTTCTTCCCGGCTACCCTTCTTTCGTGCTTGCTTTGGCCGATGGTGGAGGGTAGGATACTGCCGAGTGCAGGAGCCGTGACAGGATTGACAGGCCGCGATATGGCGGAGAATCGATAGCCGACGGTTGGAGTTTCTGATACTGAGGGAGACCTGAACACCGTGAAGCAGGTTGTCATTGAGAACCCGGTCATCAATTCACCGTTCCGGGAGCCCAACCGGCACTTCCGGTTCACCGATGAGGGAATCACCAACGAGGTCATCGAGGGCCGCCGGACCAGCTCGTATTTTATCCCCATCGCTCAGCCCCGCAAGAAAAAGGGCCAGAAGCAGCTTGTCTTCGACACCGAATGGACCCAGGACCGCATTGAGAAGAATGTGCTTCGCCGCGTGAAAGTGAACCAAGAACCAGGAGATCGGCGAATGATACACGAGGGAATCGAGCGGTACGGGAGCGCCCGACCGATTAGATCACACCGAGTTGCGGTCAAAGTGGACAGATCGGGTATTAGGATATAGCCATGCGTTATCCCAAATGGGTCACTGCGCAAGACTTGGATCGATGGGCAGCTACCCTACAGGCGAAGGGAACGCTCCCGGAACTGGTTCGTCGGCTTGTATGGGCAACTGTCCCGCAAGAGCATCTCTTGAAAGTGGATTTTCCGTCAGAGGCAGAGATTCATCGCCCCGGCTATGATGGGACCACGGTCACACGCAAAGGCACGATTTTCGTTCCCGAGGGAGTGGGCTTCTGGGAATTAGGATGTGACGTCAACGATCCCAAGGGCAAGGCCCAGCGAGACTATGATACTCGCGTCAGCGAACACAACCAGCGCATCGAAGATGGCGAACACGAGGACCTCAGCCAAGCCACCTTTGTTGCCGTAACCGCCCGTAGATTGCCAGCAAGCAGGGAATTGGGCTAGAGAACGCACCAGCGACGGCTACTTCGGCAAGATCGAATTCTACGACTCCAATAGCCTGGAGCACTGGATCCAGGACGCTCCCGCCGTAGGTGTGTGGCTGGCGCAAGAGATCCATGGCCCACTTGAAGGAGTGATGGACCTCGTTGCGCACTGGAAGAACGTGCAAGCAATGCTTCGGCAGCCTCTGCCGGCCAAAGTACTCTTGACCAACCGGGAGGCAATTGGCACAGCATTCTCTGAGTGGCTCGGAAAAGCAAATGGCGAATTAGCCGTGAAGGCGGCATCACCGGCGGAAGTAGTCGCAGTTTTCTGCGCCTGGGTGCTGTCGATCGAACCAGACGAGCAGGACCGTATTGCCAGTCGGGCGATTATTGTTGAGCAACGCGATGCGTGGAGGGCACTCACCACCTCACGACAGCCACTCATCCTTGTTGCGTCACCGCGCCTGGAAGTCGATGCGGAGCTTGTTGTAGAGGCAGTACGACAGGGCCATCACGTGCTTCGGTTTGCAGAATTTCGTACACCGCGCAACATGCCACACGTGGAACTACCGATGATGCGCAGGTTCGACCTCCAAGAAACGCTCGCCCGTGAAGCAGGGTTACCTGAGTCCGAGGCGTGACAATTGGCCGGTGCGGCTGGGGGGAGTTTCACCATTCTGCGCCGCCGGTTTGCACGAATCTCCGATCAGCCTCCTGGAGGGGCCCAAGATGGCGAGCTTGCACCGCTAGTGCTTGCGTCGGCATGGGAAGACAACAATCAGTACGATCGGCGTATTGTCTCGCACTTGGCGGCTGCGGAATACGCGGATATTCAGCTTTTGCTGGCAAAGTGGCGGCAAGTGCCCGATGCTCCCGTCCGACTCACACTTGGTGCTTGGGAGTTCATCTCGCCCCTTGATGCATGGGAATTGCTGCATCCCTTTCTCTGCAGCACCCAGATGGCCCGTTTTGAACAGGCAGCTGCCGAGGTGCTCACCGAAGACAATCCGGCCTTGGAGCTACCTGCTGAAGAGAGGTACATGGCTTCAGTGAAAGGAAAGAAATGGAAATTCTCCTCTACATTGCGACGTGGTATCGCTGAGATGCTCGCATTGGGGGCCACCAGAGAAGAACAGAGCTGCATAGGCACCGAACTCCGTTTTGCCGCCAGAGCACAGTCACTTATTCAAGAGATTATACCGAAGAACTGTAGCTGGACACGTTGGGCTTCCCTGGATACGGTACTTCCCTTGCTAATGGAGGCCGCCCCCGATGCACTTCTCGATAGAATTGAACAGGACATAGCTTCAGAGCAACCACAACTCGTGGAGTTAATGCGGCAGGAAATACCTGGCGGACTCGTTGGGGCAGCGTACCATTGCGGTGTCCTATGGGCACTTGAGACGGCGACATGGCCGAAAGAACGCTTCCATCGGATCGCCTTGTGCTTGGCTCGTCTGAATAGACTTGATCCGGGGGGCAAGTGGGGAAATAACTGGCACACAATACCAGGAACCGATGCTGACGGGGCGGTATCAGCCGAGGCCCTCAAGGAGTGGGTCCGCACCGCCCGTCA
>VGYL01000624.1 GCA_016872975.1 Planctomycetota bacterium | reverse complement strand
GTTGCCGCTCAGGAGGCGGAACTTGAGATTCAGCTCGAAATCGTCGAACTCCCCGCCGCGATAGACCAGGAACGTGTTGCCCTTCGTCGGGTTCTCGGGGGTCGTTTCCCCGTGGATGACGCCGTCTTTGACGGACCAGAGCCGCGGGTCGCCGTCCCAGCCGGCGAGGTCCTTGCCGTTGAACAGCGCGCCCCACTCGTCTGCGCCTGCCGCGACCGCCGGGCGGGGACCGAACATCGTGCCGAGGCCGAACATCGCGAGAGCAACGATCAATACTGAATGGTTCTTCATGGAAGTCACCTTTAGTCAAGCGATTTGATCTTGAGGTTCCGGAACCAGACCGGGTTGCCGTGATACTGGAAACCGAGATGGCCTTCCCGCGGCATGTCCTTGTAGGCGGTCTTGAACTTGTTCTTCGTGCCTTGGGGGTTCAGGCCCGCCTCGGTCCAGAGATTCAGGTCCATGTCAATGATGTCTTCACCATTGAGGTTCACATAGATCTTGTTATCCAGGCAGGTGATGACGTAACGGTTCCACTCGCCGGGCTTGTTGGCGGCGTCTTTGGAGGGCGACAGGCAATCGTAGATCGCGCCGCACTGGCCGTGCTTGGTCCCGTCGGTCGTCGCGTGGATCTGCACTTCGATCGCGGTATGAATCCACTTCTTGATATCGCCCGTGCGGATGAAGACCCCGCTGTTGCCTCCCTCGGGGATCTTGAAGTCGAGCTCCAGCACGAAGTTGCCGTAGCGTTCCTTGGTCCAGAGATCGCTGCGGCCGGTCGGCGTGGGCGACAGAACCCCCTCGTCGTCAAACGCCCAGGAGCCGGGCGCCATCACGGCGTTCGAGAGGTCCTTCGGGAAGACATCCTTGGGCACGACGCGGCTGTGCCCCGCCGCGGTCCTGCGGAAGAACGCCACACACTGGGCGATCTCCGGCATGGAGTTGAGCCAGTTGTGCTCGTATTCGATGGAGAAGCTGCCTTTGAAGCCCCGGGCGGCGAGCTCCGCGAGGATCTCGCGCGGCTTGCTCACGCCGGTGCCCCAGGGCACATCGTGGGCGCCGCGGACGCCGAACTCGTTGAGATCCTTGAAGTGGAAGCTGATGATGCGTTTCTCGGCGAGCAGCATCTTGACAGCCCCGAGGGGGTCCACGCCGGAACGGGTCCAGTGGCCCGTGTCGGCGCAGGCGCCAATGCGCGGGCTGCGGCCTTTGACCACCCGGAGCACGGTGTTGGGGTCCCAATAGTAGGACGGTTTCGGGTGGTTATGGATCGCGACATTGATCCGATATTCATCGGCGAGCTTCTCGATCACGTCGAACGCGTTCTCCGGCGGCTCCGAGACGATCGTCTCGATTCCCATCTCCTTGGCAAAGTCAAAGACCTTGCGACACTCGCCCTCATTGTTCGGCAGCCCCACCACACCGTAGTTCACCAGCTTGACGCCGGCCTCCTGCAGCTTGCCCTTGGCGGCCGCCCGGTGCTCGGCGGACATATTGTGGTCGAACCTGGCGTCCCCGTGCTCGGCACTGAGCTTCTGGCCGGGATAGGCCTCGATGTACTTCATTTCCAGCGCCTTGTTCTTGTCCACCGCCTCGAAGAACGTGAACCGGTTGAAGCTGTACGCCTGCATCCCCAGCCGCCAATTCTCCTCGGCCTGCACGGAAGTCGCACCCAGCACACACACCCCGACCCCCGCCACCAACAAAGCCAGTAATACCTTCGCCTGCCTGCTCATCTGCAACTCTCCTGGTCCACCCAAATCATAAATCAGAAATCATAAATCGAAAATCAGAGTGTCCACCCCTTGCGGTACTCGCGGCGGAGCAGCTTATTCGCCTCGGGCAGATTCGTCACGCGCATGCCGGGCCCATCCCACTGGAGCTTCTGCTTGGCGAGCGCCGCGATGTTGCCCAGCAGGATCGTCTCGGTCAGCGGACCGGCGTAGTCGAAGTTCGACAGCGGCTTGGGCCCGCCTTTGCAGGCGCGAATCCAGTCCTGCCAGTGATCGATCCCGCGTTGCAGGAAGGGTTCCGGCCTCTTGAGATCTTTCATGCGCGACTCCGGGATCAGCCGGGGATTGCCGCCGTGCGCCAGCAGGATCGTCCCGGTCTCGCCGTAGTAGAGCCCGCCCTGGTCCGGCATGTTGCGCGTCTCTTCCAACTCGGCGGGCCGAGGCGGCCGGTTCTCGCCGTCGTACCAGGTCATGGTCACGGCGGGCAACTCGCCCCGGGCGGGGAACTCCCACTTGACGATCGTCTTCTGCGGATACGTCTCACTATTGAACGGCCCCGGCTGCGCCTCGACGCTGGTCGGGTAGCCCAGATCGAGCGCCCAGCACGCCGGATCGATGATGTGACAGCCCATGTCGCCCAGGGTGCCGGTGCCGAAATCCCACCAGCGCCGCCACTCGCCCGGCAGGTACCGGCGCTCACAATACGGCCGGTACGGGGCCGGTCCCAGCCACAAGTCCCAGTCGAGCGTCTCCGGGACCGGCGAGGTGTCGGTCGGCCGCTCGCCGCCGCCCCAGTTCTTGCCGCTCCAGATGTCGACCTTGCGGATCTTGCCGATAACGCCGGACTTGACCCATTCGACGAAGGTCTTCATCTCGCCGGTCGCGTGGAGCTGCGTGCCCATCTGGGTCATGACCTTGTGCTTGCGGGCGGCCTCCGTGAGCTGGCGAACCTCATAGACATTGTGGCACAGGGGCTTCTGGCAGTAGACGTGCTTGCCCATTTTGATGGCCATCATGGCCGCCGCCGCGTGGATGTGGTCGGGCGTCGAGACCACCACGGCGTCGATATTCTTGTCCTCGGCCTCCAGCATCTTGCGGAAGTCGCGATGCTTCCGGGCGTCAGGATATTTGTCGAACGTCTTGGCGGCATGCCGCCAGTCGACGTCGCACAACGCGATGATGTTCTCCGTGCTCACCGCCTGCAGATCGGCGGCCCCCATGCCGGCAACGCCGATACCGGCGATATTGAGCTTCTCGCTCGGCGGCACCTGCCCCGCGCCGCCCAGGATATGGCGCGGCACGATCGTGAATACCCCCACTGCCGCCGCACCGCCCAGGAACTGCCGTCGATTCATCTGTCTCGTTTGCACTGTCCTATCCTTCCCAATCTACCCCAATGCCACCTGCTCTTTGCCCGGGCGCCCCGACTACTGTGTCGCGTCGCGGGCAGGATGCCCACGACACGCAAGGGCAAGATGCCCGCGACACACAATACTCACGGCACCTACGAATACTCCTCATCGGCCGTCGCCGATCTTCTCCTAGCGCGGCCTTCGGCCGCAAGCAAAAAGATGTCCGAATGTGTGGTAGAAGTTCCTGACAAAGACTCTATAGTCCCTACAACGTCCAGCCTTCCCGGAATGCCGGTCGGATGTACTTGTCGGCCTCGTCGTTGTTGGTGACCTTCAGGTTCACCGGGTCCCATTCGAGCACGGTGTCCTTGAGCCGCATGGCGAGCACACCCAGCAGGACCATTTCCGTCAGCGGGCCGCCGTACTCGAAGGTCGAGCTGGCAGGCTTGCCGTCTTTGCAGGCACGGACCCAGTCCTGCTCATGGCCGCTGGCGCCGCGATTGACGCGCGGCAAGGTCTTCTCCGGCCGTTCATAGGCTTTCATCTTCACTTCCGGTACGATCCGCAGCCCCCCGGCGCCGTGTGAGCCGTGCATGATCGTGCCCTTGTCGCCGAGATAGATTGCGCCGTTGCCTTCCAGGCGACGGCCGCGATCCAAATCCTCCGGTCGCGGCGGCATCAGCCGGCCGTCGTACCACGTCAGCTTCACCGGCGGCATCTCGCCCCGCGCCGGGAATTCGTACCGGACGATGCAGGCCCGCGGATAGGTCTCGGAGGCCACTTCCGGCTGATAATGGGTCGTCGTGGCCTCGACCCGCGTCAGATGGCCCAGTTTCAGGGCCCAGAACGCCGGATCGATGATATGGCAGCCCATGTCGCCCAGCGCCCCGGTGCCGAAATCCCACCAGCCGCGCCAGGTGGTCGGGCAGTAGATCCGATGGTACGGCCGGAACGGAGCCGGACCGAGCCAGAGGTCCCAATCCAGCGTCGCGGGAACAGGCGGCGTCTCCTTGGGCCGGGCCATAATGGGGAAGTCCGACCACGGATCGCCCCCTACCGGTCGGTCGCTCCAGGTGTGCACCTCGCGCACCGGGCCGATGGCCCCATCGGCAATCCACTCGCACAGCATGCGAATCTCGTCCGACGAATGACCCTGGTTGCCCATCTGGGTCTGGACCTTGGCTGCGCGGGCGGCTTCGGTCAGCTTGCGGACCTCGTAGATCGAATGGGCCAGGGGTTTCTGGCAATAGACGTGCTTGCCGCGTTTGAGCGCGGCCATCGCCGTAACCCCATGGGTATGGTCCGGCGTCGCGACGATCACCGCATCGATGTTCTTGCCCTCGTTGTCCAGCATGATGCGAAAATCGCGATAGGTCTTCGCATTGGGGTACTTCTTGAACGTCCCCGCCGCATGCCGGTCATCGACGTCGCACAGGGCGACGATGTTCTCCGTGCTGCACGCGTTGATATTGCCGCCGCCCATGCCGCCGGAGCCGATGGCGGCGATATTG
>VGYL01000623.1 GCA_016872975.1 Planctomycetota bacterium | reverse complement strand
CCCCTTCCCATCTCGAACAACAATCTCCCTCTTAACCAGATCCACGTCCTTGACTCGCAGACGGCAGCACTCCAGCAGCCGGAGCCCGGCACCGTAGAGCAACGACGCCATCATCCACTATATCCGGGCCCCGCGTTTGATATGATCCCGGCGAGATGACCTCCGATTCTCATGCAACCGGAGAGATGATTCCTGTCCGGAACTGGTTCGAGGAGCTGAAGCGCCTCGTGCATTCCGGCAGTAAGCGTCCGCCGTAGCCAGGTTCCGTCGCCGCCGCCAATGCGGCATGCTCTTGCCGTCCGAACTTTTCGTTCACTGAAGGAGGCAAGAGATGGCAAGGAAACAGGTGGATCAGGTATCGGCGATCTTTCACAAGCGGCGATGGAGTGCGGCGGAGGCGCAACTGGTAATCAGGGCATCCCAGGAAAGCGGGATGCCTCTCTCTGGTTTCGCACGCGAACATGGGCTGCAACGGGCACGCCTCTGGCGCTGGTCCTCGCGACTCAGGAAACGGCCGGGCCAGCCTGCCCTTTTTCATCCGGTTCGCATTCTCGAACCGCGGCCGGCGAACCATAGCCCGGCGGTGATTGAGGTGGTGCTTCTCGATGGTCGACGCGTGCGCCTGGCCGAGGGTTTTGCCGCTGCCGACCTCGCACGAGTGCTGGCGGTGCTGGAAGGGGTAGAATCGTGCTGACGCTGCCCGCGTCCGTGCGGATCTACGTGGCGGCCGAGCCGACTGAGCTGAGGCGCGGTTTGGATGGCCTGGCTGCGGCGACACGAAGCCTCGTCCTCGATCCTCTCAGCGGCCATATCTTCTGTTACCTGAACAGGCGGAAAAACCGGATAAAGCTCCTGGTGTGGGATCGAACAGGATTTCTTTTACTGTACAAACGTCTCGAACGTGGCACCTTCGTCATTCCCACGCAACCGGCCCCGGGTCGACGCCATGTCGAGGTGGACGCCGGCGAGCTGGCCTTGATGCTCGAAGGCCTGGACCTGCGCGGCGCCCACCGGCGTACTCGCTGGTACCGGAGTCCCCACCAGGCCGTCACTGCGGGGCGAGAGCTCGCATACGCGCCGTGAGGGCCTGGAACCGTAGGGTCGAAAAAAAAGCAACAAAATCCGCAAGAAGTGCGAGAAAGGGCTTGACAGGTTTTTCCTTTTCTTGTACCCTAGGACCCATATGAATCCCAAGTCGATTGCCAAAAAGCTCGAACAGCTTCAGGCCTTGGGCGAACGCGCCATCCAGGGGCACCTCGACGAAGCCATGCTTACGTGCGGGACCCCGACCTGCGGTTGCCACAAGGACCCCAGCCGCCGGCACGGCCCGCACCTGTATCTGCGGTTCCGCGATCTCAACGGGCGGTCCCGGTCCATGTACGTGCCCCGCAGCCACGAAAAGGAAATGCGCGAAGCGGTCAAGGCCTGGGGCCATATGTGGCAGCTCATGCTCGAACTCAGCCAGATGAACCGGGAAGCATTGCGCGAGCGGCTGCGTCGCAGGCCACGAGGATGATGCCGACAAGCGGAGCGACGGGCGCGCCCCAGACATCGCCCACCCCGAGGCAGGAAGCGACGGCCGGGCCTATTGCGCTTCAGCAGGTCCGGGAGGCCGCGAACGCTCTTCTGGCCGAAGGCAAGGTGGGGGAGGCGATGGAGTTCTTCGCTTCCGCCCTGGAGGCGGTGCTGCAAAAGAGCCGGGAGCTGGAGCTTCTGGTGGCGAAGCTGCGGAGAGAGCAGTACGGGAAGAAGTCCGAACGTCTCGATCCCCGGCAGCTGCAGCTGCTGTTCGAGGTCTTCTGCAGCCAGGCGAGGGAAGCCGGCGCGACCGTGGAGATGGATCCCGAGGCCGTGGCACGAGAGGACGCCGAACTGAACCGGGAGATCACCGAGGCGGAAGAGGCCCGGGGGGAAGGGAAAGGCCGGCGGAAACGCGGCAGCCGCGTCCGGACCGGTACGGTCGAGCGCCAGGTTCATCATCACGAGGTGCCGGAGCCGGAGAAGATCTGCAAGCATTGCGGCCGGGTTATGGGTCACATCGGCGAGGATGTGACGCGCAGGCTCGAGTATGTGCCGGGGCACTTCATCGAGCACGAAGACCATCGGGACAAGTTTGCCTGCGGAACGTGCAAGGACGGGGTGACCACGGCGCCGGGGCCGGACAAGGTCATCGAACGGAGCCCGGCGGACGCATCGGTACTGGCACACGTCGTAGTCAGCAAGATCGTGGACTACTGCCCGCTGCACAGGCTCCACAGGATGTTTGACCGCATCGGCGTGGACATCCCGGTTTCGACCATGTCGGACTGGGTGGCCCAGGTTGCCGATCTCCTTTCGCCTCTGGCCGACAGGCTGACCGAAAGGGTGCTGGCAGCCTACATCGACCAGATGGACGCCACCGGGGTCAGGGTGCTGGATCCCAAAAGCCCGGATAACATCCAGCGCGGTACGATGTGGTGCTACGTGGGCGACGAGCTCGACGCAGTGTTCCGCTACACGCCCACCGGAGAAGGAGCCACGGGGCCGTGGGAATTCCTGGCCGGCCGCACCGGATACTTGCAGGCCGACGCCGCGACGGTATTCGACCGGCTCTTCAAGGGCCGGGCGGCTTCGGCCGTGGAGGTCGGGTGCTGGTCGCATGCGCGTAGAAAGCTGACGGATCTTCAGGACATGGACTGTCGGGTGGCCTACCCTCTGAAGTTGATAGCCCGGCTCTTCCGGATCGAACACCTGGCCGATGCGAAGGGGCTTTCGCCCGACGAGCGGGTGGCGCTCCGGCAGGAGCGCTCGCGGCCGGTATTGGAGAAGATAAAGCGATGGCTGGCGGCCATGCACGGAAGTGAACCGCCTGGCACGGATCTGGCCAAGGCCGTGGGTTACATGATCCGCCAGTGGGAAGCCCTCAACCGTTTTCTCCACGATGGGCGCCTGCGGCTTCATAACAATCTGGTCGAACAGCAGCTGCGCTCGATCGCGTTGGGTCGGAACAACTTTCTCTTCTTTGGTTCGCACCAGGCGGCGGCTCGCGCCGCGGTCCTGTACACCATCACGCGGACATGCGCCCTGCGCGGCGTCCCGCCACTGGCTTACCTCACCGACGTGCTGCGCAAGCTGGCCGCCGGTTGGCCTCAGAGCCGGCTGGACGAGTTGCTGCCCGACCGCTGGCAACCCGCCACTGTCGCGCAGTAGCGTGGCGGCATTTCTTCGAAACTCGCAACGATCTCCTGGTTCGAGCTGCCAACTGCGGGTTGTAGTGCCTCCGGCGGCGGTCAGTACCTGCCCGCATGGCTTGGTTGTTCCGTCCGTCGGCGTCAGGGAAAGGCTCGATTGGCTCGTCCTTCGGACCCTTGCCCCAGCTCCGGAATGACAAAGATTGCCGCTATGCGGGAAGGGACCACTGACCGGCAAACATGATTCCTGAATCGCCGGCAATGACCATAGACTGCCTGCTATTGCCCAACCACCTCTGAGATTCCGCGGAATGCCCTCGGCGGTCTTCATGGACTTGGTTTGATGTCCCATCTGTCCATAAACGAGTTCGCAGGATTCCATGCCAGGTAGCCGGGAGAAGTTGGACGCGGTATATGAACCTGGCGCCGGCCCAAATTTGCGACGCGGTATTCAGGCGGAGATACGCCTTGATCTTGAAGCTCGGGGGCCGGGAGCTCGGCCAAGCCTTTGGCAGCGTTCCTTGTCTCGGCCTTCCGAGTCAGGGCCGCCCATGAAGCCACCGTCGGGTACCTGGCAACGCCGGACGCTTACCCTGCAAGATAGCGGGCCTGGCCGAGCCCGCCGGCTGCGTCTAATCCGGGGAAAGGCTACTCAACCCCGAAACTCGCCCAAACTCTCCACCTTGGCCGGTATGAATTCGCAGTGATGATCATCGCCGCGGCGGGATATCACCAAGATTGCAGCGCCGCCCTACCGGCATGAAAAACGGGATGTTTCATACCACGACCGTGGCGTTCGACCACTGATGACGGACGTGGCACTGCGGCGCCTGCGGCCAATCTGGCATCGCTCCGTCACGGAATTACGGGATTGAGTAGCCTGTCCCCGAAATGGCTCATCGAGCCCGATAAATGACGACTTCGTGCGTTCCGCCGGTCAGCGCGCCCAATCCCGCACCGATCCCCGCCCAGATCGCGCCGAATGCCGCGCCCCCTTTCGCCTGCTCGCTGTTCGGCATGTCGTCGTCATCACCAATGTAGGGCGCGAGGAAGTAGCCGGCCGGAAATCCCACGCCGAATCCGATCAGCGCGCCCCACATGGCGTTTCGCTTGCGGTTGGCCTGCCCGCGCCGGCCGATCTCGGCCACCTCGCCCCTGGGAAAGCGGCGCTCCTGGCCATCCACGAGCATCTGAACCGATTCTGCTTCCAGCGCGACGAACGCGCCCTGGATGCTGTCGCCGGCCTTCAAACGCAGCGTAACGGGCGTATCCCTGTCCAATCTCTCGACCATGGCCCAGTTGCCCGCCGGCGGACCCTGCAGCCCGCCGTCGATCCGGGCCGCCGCGATGACCGGCAAAAACACCAATGCCGCAATAATCATGCTGATTTTCATGGGATGTCCTCCTTGTTTCAGCCGACAAATCCGGCCGTTAGC
>VGYL01000622.1 GCA_016872975.1 Planctomycetota bacterium | reverse complement strand
GGCATGAATGCCGAGCAACTCGACCACCTCATCCGCGCGGGTCTGAGACGGACTCGCCTGGAAGCGGGCCAGGGCCTTCTCCATCCGCCAGCTCTGGACCCGGGGACCCACCACCAGCCAGAAACACTGCAATCCCGTCGCCATCCCCACGGCGACAAGCACCCACCACAAAATTGGACGGACACGCCTGCGTCGCATTCGTGCTCTCCCGTCGTGCACTCTCACACGTGACGACCGACACCTACTGCCGATGCTGCGATCCTCTGCTGACCGGCGAGGATACCAGAGCTGATGAGTTTTGACAAACAAGATCGATAATCCAGCCCGACGCTGGGTGTTGACCTGGTTCGGAGCTCCGCGTTATGAGCTTTGACGAGCAATCTCGGTAATGGCCGCGCGAACCACTCTCCGCGTAGGTCGTGCGTCCTCGCACGACATTTTCGGCGAGCGGGGACGCTCGCCTTACGAAGAGCGCCGGTCGCCGGGCTGGATTACCGAATTTGCTCGTCAAGACTCATCAGAGACTGGGCAAGAGGCGTCCCGCACTACGCGGCCTTCAATCCACGCGGGTGGCCAGTTGGGAGGGGTCGATGTGCGGGCTGTGGGCGCCGCAGCTTTCCGCGCTGGCGGTTTCGGGACGGCGCTCGGGGTAGAAGCCGAACTTGCGGAGCAGGGCCAGCTTGGGCAGGACGTTCTTCTCCAGGTCGAGGTGGAAGAAGCCCGGAAAGATGTCGGGATTCCGCCGGATGAGGTCGAAGTACTCGCGGTGGGCTTCGGGAATGTCGATCTCCAGGCCGTGACAGGTCTCGTGGCCGGTCAGGACGAACTCGGGCAGCAGGTAGGGACAGAACTCCAGCGCGTCTGCGGCGGCGTACTGGCGGTGGATCTCCGTCTGGGGCAGCAGGGACAGCAGGCTCGGCAGAATCCTGGCGCCCATCATCCGGAACGAGATCATCTGCATGAGGGAGTGGTTGAAGTCCTCCATCGTCTCGAAGGGAAAGCCCCAGATGTAGAAGGCGTCCACCCGCGGGAACAGGTCGATCGCCCGGGGCACGACCTCCAGCGCCTGGGCGGCGGTGAATCCCTTCTTGATGAGCTTGAGGATGCGGTCGGAGCCGGACTCGATGCCGAAGCGCAGCTCCACGCAACCGCAGTCGGCCATGGCCTGCATCATCTCGTCATCGACGAGATTCACGCGGCCGAAGGCCTTCCAGGAGACCTCCAGCTTCGCCCGCCGGACCTCGCGGCAGAACTCGAGGACCTGGGCCTTGCCCGAGACGAAGAACTCGTCCTGGAACAGGAACAGGTCCACGCCCGCCTCGCGGTTGAGGTACAGCATCTCCTGCACGATGTTCGCGGCGCTGCGGGAGTAGCTTTCGAGGTTCCACACCGGGGCGACCGAGCAGAACGTGCACGGATAGGGACAGCCCCGGCTGGTCATCATGCCGTAGCCCGCATAGCGGGACAGATCCACCTTCTCGAACGCCGGCAGGGGGATACCGTCGAGCTCGCGGATGCGCGGACGGGCGGGATTGTGCCGGAGCCGGCCGTCGGTGCGGTAGCTGACCCCTTCGATGGCGGACAGATCGCCGCCCTTTCGCAGGGCCCTGAGCAATTCCGGTCCCGTGCGCTCGCCTTCACCGCGACAGATGACATCGAGCCACGGAAACCGGGCCAGCAACTGGTCCTCGACGGATTTCGACCCGACCCCGCCCAGCACGAGCCGGCGGTCGGGGTAGCGCTCGCGGAGGGCCTTCAACGCCAGCACCGAGAATGGCAGCAGATTGGCCATGCACGATAGGCCGATCACCGGGGCCGGATCGTGGAGGAAATCGAGGAACGCCTCCATGTGGAACGGGTCCGGCCCCTCGCACATCTGATAGTCGCGGAAATCGACTTCGAATCCCGCGTCTTCCAAGGCCCGCGTCAGGTAGAGCGGCCCCAGTGGGACATGCCGCTCCCGCTCGATCTGCTCGCCATACCGGAGGAACAGCATGTTCAAGTTGACCAGGGTGATATCAGCCATAGTGCTCATGCAGCCGGAGGGGGCTCTTCCACTACTCGGCAGGGGGCTTTCTGGGGAAATCAACGCGTATTCCCGCCGAGAAGGCCCGAGGTTCCTGACCGGGTGTATTCACGTCGTTTGCTTCGGACGCTTGCGGCGTCGTGCCCGGCGCCTGATTCGGATCGGGCGCACCTGCCTCTGCCCGAGCGGGCGCGTTAGCGGACGTCGGCCTTTCCACACGGTCGGGCCGGATGCCTGTGGTTGGCGGGTGGTCTGCCCGACTGCCCCTGCATCCCGAACAGGCGGTGACCCCTGCGCCCAAGGCGGCCAGCATCACCGAGGCGACCTTGCCGAGGAAGATGCGTCGATCTTCCGCCGGAACCCGGGTCCGGCGAATGATGGCCTCAAGCTGCGCGCCGGGCAGAGTATCCAGCATCATCCCTTCCGCCGGGTCCAACTCCAGACAGATCTCTTTGACTGCCTCCGAACGCTGGGCCAGCAGGAGTTCACGGAACTCCTCGTCCACCGACGCCTTCTTCAGCAGGACCTCAAGCCCGCGCGGGGTATCCTTGCGCGCCGATTCTTTCTGCGACGGCCGCCCGCCCACGATCGTGAGGTTCACCGGTTCCTGTGACGCAGGTATTGACGAGTCCCTCGGTTCCATAGTGAGTGTTCTCCGCATGAAGCCCGGCCCCTGCAAGCACCGCAACCTGAAACGTATCGACTCTGCCAACAGGGTACCAAGCCGCCGCGTTACTGTCAATCAAGAAGACCGTAGTGTACGCCCGGGCGCCCGGGAGGGTGGCTGGATCGCGGGATTGCTCCCGGTGCTCCAACATGGTGCTTTGCGGCAGACCGATTCGCGTTCCTATCGAGACGACTGCCGGTTCTGTACCGGTGCATCTCCGGGGGATTGCTGTCCCGGCGGCAAAGCTGGGTCCGGTGTGTTCGGATCGTTCGGATCGTTGGTCTCGGCGGAACGCGCTGTGCGCATTCGCCGAATGTCGTCTGGTGCAATGCCCGCCGTACGGGCGGTATGTCCCAGAGATGGTACCAGAAGGGATACCACCCCGATGCCGACAACCGCCGCCACCATGAGCTTGCCCGCGGTCCCCAGGAAGACGGCGCGGTGTTCGGGCTTGACTTTGGTGTTGCGGATGATCTGCTCCAATTGTTCCGCAGGGATATTGGCCAGGATCTCGCGCTCGGCGTCGGTGAGTTCGATCTCGATGGCGCGTGCGGCCTCTGCACGCCGCTCCAGCAGGAGCTTACGAAATTCCGGATCGACCGACGCCTTTTTGAGCAATACCTCAAGGCCTCGCGGGACCTCTCCGAGTCTCGGTCCCTTCCGTGACGGCCGCCCGCCCACGATCGTGAGATCCACCGGTTCCCGCGGTGCAGGTGTTGACGAGTCTCTCGTTTCCATTGTGGATGTCCTCCGCGATCAGCAGGTCGAGGCCGTACCTGGGTCATCTCCCGACGACGTACCCGGCACTGGGGGCCGTGCCGGCCGTGCCCGTCCGGGATTGTCGGCGGCGTGGCCCCGTGTGACCGGCTGGGCCGGGGGCTGCTCCGGTGGCACAATTGGATCCGAGACATTCGGATCGGTCGGGGCGTTGACATCATCCTGCGGTATGGTCTTCATTCGGCGAATCTCATCTGGTGAAATCCCTGCCGAAACACGGACACGCGCCAATTGTGGCACCAAGAGCGATACGGCACCGACACCGACGACCGCCGCCACCATCAGTTTGCCCACCTTTCCCAAAAACACGGCGCGGTGTTCGGGCTTGACCTTGGTATTGCGGATGATCTGCTCCAACTGTTCCGCAGGGATATTGGCCAGCATCTCGCGCTCGGCGTCGGTGAGTTCGATCTCGATGGTGCGTGCGGCCTCCGCACGCCGCTCCAGCAGGAGCTTACGAAATTCCGGATCCACCGATGCCTTCTTGAGCAGAACCTCAAGACCCCGAGGAGTATTCATGATCCACATCCTCCGCACGAACACGTGCTCCTAATGAGTTTTGACGCACAACTTCGGTAATGGCCGCGCGAGCCGCTCTCCGCGTAGGTCGTGCGTCCTCGCACGACATCTTCGGCGAGCGGGGACGCTCGCCCTACGAAGAGCGCCCGTCGCCGGGTTCTGATTACCGAACTTGTTCTTCAAAACTCATCAGACAGCGCTACCTGAGACTTGCCGACTCTGGTAGCAGAATACCAAACCGCCGGGTCCTCGTCAAGCCGGCGGAGCTGCCGATGAACATCGAACGATCCAGCCACGCGTGCGGGGATTCGTGCGAGAGGCCCTATTGGAGTGGGGGTCTCCGGTAGACTCGAAAGGAGATCGGGAATTCGAGAGTCCTGTTCCAGATGGACTTGATCGCCGGGTCCTCGTAGGCATGGTCCGGATCGGGCTTCAGGATCAGCTTGCCCGCATATTCGCCCGGCTCTTCGAGGCCGAAGCAGCCCACATCCACCACATACTGTCAGCGGTGGTCGCCGGCCGGCAGGCGAATACGTTGCGGCTGACGGCCTGCGCCGGCAGGCAACTCGCGGCCGTCGGTCAGCCGCAGGGACAACTCGAAGGCGACCGCAAGGGGGAGAGGCCGGATC
>VGYL01000621.1 GCA_016872975.1 Planctomycetota bacterium | reverse complement strand
GTTGCAGGCCGGCCATCGGCAGCACGGACAGGCGGTCGTGGTCGCGGAGGGGCACATTGTGCTCCGCACTGCCGGCCAGCGCCTGCCGCAGATCGACATTCACCCGCTCCACGTGGTAGATGCCGTTGGGATCCATTCTTCGGCGGGTCAATTCCGCACGATCCAGTTGGGCATCCTTCTGCAACCCGCCGGCCGCCTCGATCAGATCCTTGATCCGCATGCCGTGAATCAGGCGGTACTCGAGCGGCTGGTACACCAAACCCTCGATCGCGACGCTGCGCTTGCCTTTCTCGTCCCAGCGGAACAGGTGAATCCGATCGAATCGCGCCAGCTCGAAATTCGCCGCCGGATCCCCGCTGAGCAGCTTGCCCAAGTGGAAAGGAATCGTTATCGGATGAAAGTCCGGCGGCACCAGGCGCTCGATCTCAGCGTACTCCAGATTCACCTGGGGCAAAAAGATGTCATGATTCAGAAGGTCCGTCAGCTTCATCCCGGGCCGGAATTCGTACTTGCCCGGGCGAATCACGTGGCCCTCCAGATGAACGACATTCTGTTCCGTCCCCGCCACCGGGAAGATCTTGACGACATCGCCGTCCCGGACCGCGGTCTCCAAGGACTTCTGCTGTTGCGTGGGATCCGAGCCCGCCGACAGATCGAAGTCAGCCACGACTCGCTTCTGGTGGCTCTCGATGCGCTCCACCTGCACCCGCTGGAGCCAGCCGGCAAACGTGATCCCGCCCGCCAGATCCAGGACCTCCCGCAGGGTCATGGGCCTGGCCATTTCGTAGATGGCGGGTCTCTTGACATTGCCCGCCACGCCAATGATCGGTCCGATCAGGGGGCAAAGATCGTATCCCCATCCTGGAGCCTCAGGTCCTGCGTCCGGTCTCCACCCAGAAGGAAATCGTAGAGGTCGATCTCCACGGGGGCTCGCCCCGTCCGGATCAGGCGAATCTTCCGCAGACTGCCATTCTTGGAAGGACCGCCCGCGGCCATGAGGGCATTGATCACGGTGGACAACGAGCTGACGGTGTACGTCCCCGGCGTGGCGGCCTCCCCCACCACAAAGACCTGAATCGTCCGCAGCCGGCTCATGGTGATGGACATCTTGAAGTCGGTGTGCTTGCGGGAGATCTCCTGCTGGAGAAAACCCGCCAAATCGCCGTACTTCATCCCCCAGACCTTGAGAGCCCCAACTTCCGGCAGAATGACTTGGCCGTCCCGATTCACCAGGAGCGTGTACTGGGCATCCACGCGTCCCCACATCGTCAGGGTGAACGCGTCCCCGGGGCCGATCACGTAGTCCGGCCCGACCGGAACATCCGTCACAGGGGCAAACGTGCTGACCGGCCGCGTGAATACCTCATAACCGAACTGACGAAGACTCATCGAGACGTTGGGGGAAAGCTGACCCGACAAGAGCCTTTCGACCGTAGAAAGCTCCGGCTCCGCCGTGGGAGTCGGCGGGGCCGACGGAGCCGGTTTCGGTTCCGCCGGTTGTTCCTTCGTCTGTGCCTGCTCGGCCACAGAACCCGGTTTCGGTGGCGGCGTCTGCCCCTGGGCCGGGGGCACCGGCGCTCCGCCCGGCGTCTGCAGATCCCGCGCTTTCAGGGCTTCCTGGATTTGTTGGGCCTGCTGCGGAGTAATTGTGGTCTGGCCGGCTCCCGATTGCGTCTGCGCCAACACGCCCGGAGGGAAAGAGGCGGCATCCCGAGCCCCGGTGCGTGGACCGGCCAGGACCAGCACGAGCAACGCCGCAGCCATGGCCGTCAGGCGGGCGCGCCATGCAGGAGCGCGATGCGATCGGATGACAGAGGATTGCGTGGGGTGAGACCCCACCCGGCCGCGGCCTTGCGGCTTACCGCACAGAAGATCCATTCTACCGTCCTTATCTACTGCACCCGGAAGTACTGTCAAGGCATTTTGATTGTTATCGGACAGAGATGACCGAAGTCTTTAGGGAACTTCCGAAGAAAGAACATCGACGGGGGTCGCGTGAATGGTGCCACACACGTGGTTTCTTTCGCCAGGGACTGAGGCGTGTGGTCGAATGGAGCCATGCCTCAGTTGGGTGAGCCCGTCTTGACAACAGGATTGGCGGAGGTCGATCGCCTCGTGGGCGGGGTTCTGCCGGCCGACAGCATCGTCCGGGAGGCCGATTCCGGTGCGCCCGTCCATCAGTTTGGGGCCGCCTATCTGGCCGCCGGCGAAGCCCAGGGCGCGACGATCACGTATGTCAGCTTCCATCGATCGCCGCAGACGATCAGCTCAGGTCATCGACTGCTTCTCCTCGGGCAAGGGCAACAACGACAAGGTCTTTCTCGACTTCTACGAGTCCGGCGGCGAGGCATCGCGCCGTTCCGTCGTGCACGTGGCCCACCCCGGCGATCCGGCCCAGTTGGAGAAGGCGTTGACCGAGACGGGGGCCGCCGGCCGGGGGATCAACGCATGGTACGTCTTCGACAGCCTCACGGGTATGCTGGACCTCTGGGGCGACGAGGACGTCGTTCTGCGGTTCTTCGGCCATATCTGCCCACGGCTGTACGACCTCAACACGATCGCCTACTGGTTCCTGGAGACGGAGGCCCACTCGCAGCGTTTTCTCGCCAAGGTCCGCCACATCACGCAGGTCGTGCTGGAGATCGGCATCTCCCGGGGAATCCGCACGCTGACTCTGCGCAAGGCGGCCCACCGGCGCAGCACCGCGATCGGCGTGCCACAGTGGTTCCGGGTGGTCGACGGCAAGCTGGCCATTGCCGCCGAGTCGCGGGAGGATCGCGAGCTGAGCCTCCTGACGCGGATGGGCGAGGCCCTGGGCACCGCCCTGACCCCGAATGCGTTCTTCGAGGAGACGATGAACGTGCTGGCCGGCGAGCTGGGCATGATCCGCGGCACCGTCGTGCTTCTCGACCGGACGCTGGGCAAGCTGCGGATCGTGGCGGCCCACGGCCTGTCGAGTGCCGAGCGGGCGCGGGGCGAGTACGATATCGGCGAGGGCATTACAGGCCATGTCGTCAAGACCGGGTTGCCCGAGGTCGTGCCGGATATTCATAAGGATGCGCGCTTCCTCAATCGGACCACGGCCCGACACGCCGAAGCCACCTGGCCCGTCGCCTTCATCTGCGTGCCGCTCAAGATCGATCATGAGACGGTCGGGGCGCTGAGCCTGGATCGGCCGTTCGCGGTCGAGTCCACCCTCGACAAGGACCTGCGGCTGCTGTCGATCGTGGCCTCTCTCAGCGCGCAGGTGCTCAAGATCAATCGCCTGCTCCAGGTGGAGAAAGACGAGATCCTCGTTCGCGACGAGCAGATGGTGCGCGAGCTGCGGAGCCGTTACCGCCTGGAGAACCTCATCGGCCAGAGCAAGTCGATCCAGCAGATCCTGGCCACCGCCGCCACGAATATGAGTCTGAAGGAGGCCCTCCGCCAGGGCCGATTCCGCCAGGACCTCTATTACCGGCTCAACGTGGTGCCGATCCATCTGCCGCCGTTGCGGGAGCGCCGCGAGGATATCCCCATGCTGGTGGATCACTTCCTGGAGAAATACAACCGCGAGAACGGCAAGAACGTGACCAAGATTTCCCGCGAAGTCCTGGACCACCTGCTGGCCTACGCCTGGCCCGGCAACGTCCGCGAGTTGGAGAACTGCATTGAGCACGCGGTCGTGATGAGCCCCGGCAGCACGGTCTCGATGAGCCTGCTGCCGCCGGAGGTCCTCGCCAACCTGCCCGCCAAACCTCCGCGTGGCAGTTCTGCCTCCGCCGACAAGATGGAAAAGGAGCTGGAGGCCCTGCTGGAGCGGCACTACAAGACCGCCGAAGACGCCGCGGGGGCCAAAGAAGGGCTCCACGGTATGATCGAACGTCTCATCATCTCCCAGGCCCTGGCCGAAGGCATGAGCCAACGGACCCTCGCCGCCAAGCTGGGCCTCAGCCGCACGACCCTCCGCAAACGCCTCCAAGAGTACGGCTTGGACTCGTCGTAGGGTGGGGCTTGCCCCACCAAACGGGTTCCGGTGGGGCAAGCCCCACCCTACCCGGTCCACAAAATGGCCCACTGTCCAGATAATGAGCCATTTGACCCTGCTCCGCCTGCCCGCTTCATATCGGCGAAATCACTATAAGTGCCCTCAGATACGTAACTTATGACCCTGTAGTCGTTCGCAGAGCGTTGGCACGATGTTTGCGTGTCCGACCGCATGAGCCAGGGCATGAGATTGGTTCGGTTTGAGGGTGACGAGTCGCAGCCGCTCGCCCGGGTGCCATCGCCCCAGGTGGAGTTGGCGCACTTTCGCAATGTGACCAGCAGGGTCGTGCAGGATGCCTTGAATGCCTGGTCGGACCTCTGGGGCGAACTGGAGAACGACATCGCGTGCGGCGCCGCAGTGGCCCCGGCGGACGACAAGGGGTTCACGCCGTCCTGCGGCTGGCCCGCATTTTTGGACAAGATGTGGATCTTGCGGCAGAACCTGGACTTCCTGGTCCGGTTCAGCCGGCAGTGTGAAGAGATAGGGTATTGGAATGAGGGAAAGGGCGTATTCACTTGACTGAGGTACACACTATGGGTTGTGCTCCTGAAGCCGGCGTTTGCCTGCGACAAGAACCAGGCGATCACAGGGAGCCGGTAC
>VGYL01000620.1 GCA_016872975.1 Planctomycetota bacterium | reverse complement strand
TTTCGATACGATGGGTCAGGTGTTCCTCCGCAGCGGCACGGGAGCGGACGACACCTACTGCCTCTTCTCCTGCGGCGGCATCCTCGATCAGCACCGGCACTACGACGCCCTGAACTTCACCATCTATCATCGCGGCTTCCTCGCTCTCGATTCCGGCACGCGCTACGAGGAGTTCGTCAACGGCGAGCACCTGGCCAACTACTACGCCCAGACGGTGGCGCACAACTGCGTCCTGATCCACCAGCCGGGCGAACCGCCGGCTCGCTACTGGGGCGGCACCGTCACCGGCAATCACGGCGGGCAACATAAGGCGCTGGGTTCGGTCCTGAAGGCATTCGAGACAAACCGGGACTACGTCTACGTAGCCGGCGACGCCACCGCCTGCTATCAGCACGGCGCCAAGGGCGGTCTGCCGGAGAAGTGCCGCCTGGCGACCCGGCAACTGGTGTTCCTGTTGCCCCACCATTTCGTCATCTTCGACCGCGTCGAGACGACGGACGCCGCGTACCGCAAGGACTGGCTGATCCACACGGCGCACGAGCCGGTGCTCGAAGGCAAATTGCTTCGAGCGGATCACGGCCGGGGCCGCATGTTCTGCCGGACCCTCCTGCCGCAGGACGCGGTTCTCACCCCGGTCGGCGGGCCCGGCAAGGAATTCTGGGCCGCCGGCAAGAATTGGGACATTGTCAACAAGGGCCTCAAGCCCGAGGACCTGGCGATGATGGGCCAATGGCGCGTCGAGGTCAGCCCGGGCGCCGCCCGCCAGGCCGACGTCTTTCTCCACGTGATCCAGGTCGGCGACCAGAAGCTCCCGCAGATGGACCGGACCGAACTGCTCCAGGAAGGACCGCGCCGCGGCGTCCGCCTGAGCCTTGCCGGCCGGACGTGGGACGTGACGTTCGACACCAGCGGCCCCTTGAGCGGCCACATCCGTCGCGCCGGCGGCCCCGCCCCGCTCGACCGACCCCTGACCACGACCGTCCAAGCCCAGTCGGGCATATAAGCAGCTAGGCAAGGACGCGGTTCACCGGGCGCTCGGTTTTTAGTGACGCCGTCAGGCGTTGTGTCGCGGGCGTCTCGCCCGCGTGCCGAGGGTGGGACGCCCGCATGGGGAATCGCTGTGACGGATGGCAATCATCGCCTGCGAGAGTTCCTCTTCGTAGGTCGTGCGTCCTCGCACGACGTCTTCAGGCGAGCGGGGACGCTCGCCCTACGCGGACATATCACGAACGTTGCTTGACGTCAGCGTCCTCCCTGGCTACGATCATGCTTAGCTCAGGTAGGAGACATGCCATGAAGAAGAGAACAGCAGTCCTGATGACGTCGCTCGCGGTCTGTGTCTGCTTGCCGGCCCCGTCCCGCGCGGTCCAGACGCCAACGCCCCAAGAGGAGGCGCGGTCCATTCTCGACGCCACCGGCGTCAAGGGCGGATTGATCGTCCACCTCGGCTGCGGCGACGGGCAGTTGACGGCGGCCTTCTGCCGGGGCCCGGCATATCAAGTCCATGGGCTGGACGCGGATGCCCGGAATGTTCAAGCGGCGCGACAGCTTCTGCGCGCCTCCGGCCGGTATGGGCAGGTGTCTGTGGAGCAATGGACCCAGACGCACCTGCCATATCGGGACAATCTGGTCAATCTGCTGGTCGCCGAGGACCTGGGACCGGTTCCGATGGGGGAGGTGATGCGCGTGCTGGCGCCTCAGGGCGTCGCTTATGTCAAGCACGGCGGCCTTTGGGCCAAACAAGTCAAGCCGCGGCCGCAAAACATCGACGAGTGGACCCATTTCCTCCACGACCCCAGCGGCAACGCAGTGGCGCACGACGAGGTGGTCGGGCCGCCGCGCTATGCCCAGTGGATCGCCGAGCCGCGCCACACGCGCAGCCACGAGCACACGCCCAGCATCAGCGCCGTGGTCTCGGCCCAGGGACGCATCTGCTACATCGCGGATGAAGGGCTGGTGGCCTCCCTGCGCCAGCCGCCCCGCTGGCACTTGGTCGCACGCGACGCTTACAACGGCATCCTGCTCTGGCAACGGTCCTTCACCGGCTGGTTCCCGTACCTGATCAACTGGGGCGCGGCCCCGCCGCAGCTTCAGCGCCGGCTCGTGCTCGTGGGCGACCGCCTTTATGTCACGCTCGGCCTGCACGCGCCGCTGAGCGCCGTGGACGCCGCCACGGGCAAGACCATCAAGGTCTATGCCGAGACCGAAGGCACGGACGAGATCCTGTGCCACCGCGGGATTCTCCTGCTCGTCATCCGCGGTGTCACTGACGACCGGACCGCCGAGCTGGCGAAATGGGCCCAGCTTGCCGAGCAGCAGAAATCGCCGATCCACGCGCGGGAGTCGGCCCAGCCGCTGCTGGACCAGTTCCGCACCATTGAGAACAAGGCCCCGAGGACGGTCCTGGCCCTCGAGGCCGAGACGGGCCGCGTGCTCTGGAAGAAGACCGGGCCGGAGGTCGCGGGTCTGCGGCCGCTGAGCCTGTGCGCCGCGGGGGATCGGGTCTTTTGCCAGACGGGCAAGAACGCTGTCTGCCTCGATCTCCGGACGGGCCGGGAGCAGTGGTCGTCGCCCACCAGCGGATTGCAATTGGTCCATGACGGCCGCGTCCTCTGCGTCGGCGGCCAGACCATCACCGCCCTGTCCGCCGAGACCGGCCGGACGCAGTGGACCCAGGAGTCGGTCCTGGTGGACACGCGCGACGTCTTCGTCGCCGGCGGCTCGCTCTGGCTGGGCGGGTTCAAGCCCTTCCCGCAGAAGCGCGGACCCGCATGGGGCCCGTACTTCGCGGTCCAGCACGACCTGAGCACGGGCAAGCTGCTCCGCCAGATCGAGCCCGAGAACCTGGAGCATCATCATCGCTGTTACCAGAACAAGGCCACCGACCGCTTCATTCTCGCGGGCCGGCGCGGGGTCGAGTTCTTTGATCTGGCGTCCGGCGAGATGCGGGAGCATAGCTGGGTCCGCGGCGTCTGCAAGTACGGCGTGATGCCCTGCAACGGCCTGCTCTACGCCCCGCCGCACGCCTGCGCCTGCTACGTCGGGACCAAGGTCAACGGCTTCTTCGCCTTGGCCGCGGAACAAGAGTCGTTCAGCCCTGTATGGGGTGGCAGCACGCAGGCCCAAGGCCAAGTTCGTAGTGTGCCCGCAAGGGCATCGAAGACTCGTGGCGAGGACGTGCCGTCCTCGGAACGCGGGCAGGATGCCCGCGACACAACGCCTCACGACGTCACTACAAACGCGTCCGACTGGCCGACCTATCGTCATGACGCCCAGCGCAGCGGCGGCACCCGCGTCTCTGTCGGCAGCTCATTGAAGCCGAAATGGCAGGTCCGGCCGGGTGGGCGCTTGAGCAGCTTGACGGTCGCCAATGGCAAGGTGTTCGTCGCCGCCATCGACCGGCACGAGGTGCTGGCGCTCGACGCCGATTCCGGGACGACGGCCTGGGCGTTCACCGCCAACGGCCGCGTCGATTCCCCGCCGACCTTGCACGAGGGTCGCGCCCTCTTCGGCTCCCGCGATGGCAGCATCTACGCCGTACAGACCTCCGACGGCGAGCTCGCGTGGTGTTTCCAGGGCGCCCGCCCGGCCCGGCGGATCATGGCCTACGGCCAGTTGGAATCGACCTTGCCCGCGTTCGGCAGTGTGCTGGTCCAGGAGGGTGTCGCTTACTGCACGCTGGGACGCTCGTCCTACCTGGACGGCGGGATCGACCTGTGCCGGGTCGACCCCGGGAGCGGCAAGATGCTGTCCCGCACGCCGGTCTACAGTCCCGATCCCGAGACCGGCAGACAGCCGCCGCAATCCGCGCCTTACGCTATGCCGGGCGTTCGGGCCGACATCCTCTCCGCCGACCGCGATCACGTCTATCTGCGGGACATGGTCTTCGACACTCAAGGCGCCAACCGGCCCAAAGGCAACGCCCACCTGTTCACGCTCACCGATTTCCTCGACGACGCCTGGGCGCACCGATCGTATTGGATCTTCGGCACGCACTGCACCCTCTCAACGGGCTGTAGCAGCCAGGAGAAGGGCCTCATCTACGGCCGGTTGCTCGTCTTCGACGACACGACAGTCTACGGTTATGGCCGGACAAGGGTCCACTGGTCCAACCAGATGGAGGATGGGGCCTACCGCCTCTTCGCCCGCAGACAGGACGAGGCCAAGCCGCAATGGGAGAAGCCGCTGCCGATCCACGTCCGCGCGATGGTCCTGGCGGACCAGACCCTCTTCGTCGCCGGGCCCACGTCCGACAACGATGCCCCAGGGCCGGCCTCCGGCGGTGCGCAGTTTCTGGCGGTCGCCGCGGCCGACGGCGCCATCCTGGCGCGGTATCCCTTGGACGCTCCGCCGGTCTTCGACGCCCTGGTCGCGGTCGCCAAGCGCCTGTACCTGACCCTGGAAGACGGCAGCATCGTCTGCCTCGAAGAGAATCGCCCGTGACAGAATAGCCCCGCAGGGACGATTGACAGGGATTCTGGTGGGGCAAGCCCCACCCTACAACTGGGAATCGGGACCGCGGCGCGTAAAGGCCGTTCGGAGTACCGCCTTATGAGTTCTGACGAGCACGTTCGGTAATCTGTAGGGTGGGGCTTGCCCCACCATCTTCATGGGATTTGGGATTCTGGT
>VGYL01000619.1 GCA_016872975.1 Planctomycetota bacterium | reverse complement strand
ATTACAACGTCGGTGTCCTTTCCGCAAGCGTGCATGAATCTTTTTCCGGGGGGCGGTATGGTTGGCTGTCGTGGCGGTAGCTTGCGGAGGACAGCCAATGACGAGGAAAAAGACAGCGGATTTGAGTGGGGAGTTGGAGACAGGACGGCTTCATTTCGAGCGGTGGCGTGAGCGTCGCAGGTTGCACACGCCGATTCCCGAGTCGCTGTGGGCGGAGGCGGTCAAGTTGGCCAGCAGGTATGGCGTCTCGCGAACGGCCCGGGCCCTGCGGGTCGGTTATTACTCGCTGAAGGAACGGGGAGAGCGAGCGGCGGCGTGCTCGCCTGCCTCTTCGGCGAAAGGAAGCCAGGCCCTGTTTCTGGAGCTGGCAGTTCCCCCGGAGCGTGGCACGGGGGAGTGCGTTCTGGAATGGGAGGACGTGACGGGGGCGAAGATGCGAGTTCGCCTGCAGGGGATGGCGACTTCGGACCTGGTGGCGTTGAGCCGCAGCTTCTGGGAGGGGCAGCGATGATTCAGATCACGCCTCAGATGCGGATCCTGGTGGCCCTCGAGCCTGCGGATTTCCGCCGGGGGATCGACGCCTTGGCCAGCGTTTGCAGGCAGACGCTGCAGCAGGACCCGTTCAGCGGCTGCGTGTTTGTCTTCCGCAACCGGCGGGCCACGGCGGTGAAGGTTCTGGTGTACGATGGCCAAGGTTTTTGGCTCTGCCACAAGCGGCTTTCCAGCGGTTGCTTTCGCTGGTGGCCGTCCGGCGTGGATGCGAGCGTGGCCGCTCAACAGCTGGCGGCACATCAGCTGCAGGTGTTGCTCTCAGCGGGCAACCCGGCCGGAACTCAAGCGGCGCCGGACTGGCGGCCCGTGAGTCCGAAATTTTGAAAAAATGATCCAACTCGCCTTGCGTTCCGGATGAGCCCGTGCTAAGTTGCGGGCCATGAATATCATTCTGAAGTATCGCGGCCGCGAAGTGACGGATGCGGAAGTTGTCTTCATCCGGGACTTGATTGCGGCCCATCCCACGCTGAGTCGTCGCCGGTTATCCCAGGAACTCTGCCGGGCCTGGAACTGGGTTCAGCCCAACGGGCAGCTCCGGGACATGGTCTGCCGGGGCTTGATGTTGGCCTTGCACCGTGCGGGGCAGATTGCCTTGCCGGACCGGCGGCAGGCCTCTCGCAATCCTCTGGTCGAACGCTCCAAGCCCACGGCGGTCGAAATCGCTTGCCGCCCGATCCACGCCTCTCTACCGAGCCTGGGGCCGCTGCGTTTGGAACAGGTCCGGCGGACCCCTGCGGAATCGCTGTTCAACAGCCTGATCGAGCAGCATCATTACCTGGGCTACACGCAGCCGGTGGGCGAGCATCTGAAGTACTTGGTCTTCGCCGAAGAGCAGCTGCTGGCCTGCCTGGCGTGGTCGTCGGCGCCGCGTCACCTGGGACCTCGCGACCGGTTCCTCGGTTGGTCGGCCCCGATGCGACGGAGAAACATTCACTTGATCGCCAACAACCTTCGCTTCCTGGTTCTGCCCTGGGTGAAAGTGCCGCACTTGGCCTCGCACATTCTGGGACGCATGGCTCGGCAATTGTCGGCTGACTGGGAGCGGATGTACGGGCATCCGCTCTACTTCCTGGAGACGTTCGTGGATCCGGACCGCTTCCGGGGCACATGTTATCGGGCGGCCAACTGGATCGTGCTGGGACGGACGACGGGTCGCGGCAAGGACGACCAGACGCATCGTCCGAATCGTTCCTTGAAGGAAGTGTTGGGCTATCCGCTGGCGCGTCACTTTCGCCACTTGCTGTCGCAGCCGTGAGGAACGCGGCGGAAGCCCCACGTCGAACGAGGTGGGCGTGCTCGATCAGGGATGGACCGGAACGATGAACGGAAAACAGAAACCGCCGCCCCCGAAGATCATGGAGGTGGACCAGAAGCAACTCGACGAGCTTCTGGAACATGCCGAGGCGGGCCAAGTCCTTTCCGAGGAAGAGTGCCAACTCCTGCGGGCGGCGTTCGGGTCGTTGTCCTACCTGTGTGGAAAAGTGTTCACCGCCCAAGTTCCCCAGGATGTGGGCCCCGACAAATACGACATCACCGTGGCCAGCATGATTGGCCTGTTGAAGTACGGAACAGGGATGCCGTTCAACCGCCAGGCAGGCCTGCAGGAGAGCCTCGGAGTTCCCCTGCCGGCCTCGACCCAATGGAAGCTTGTGGCCGAGGCCGCACCCAGCCTCCGCCCGGCCCACGAGGAACTGATTCGGCAGGCCGCCCAGGGCGACTTGGTGTACAACGACGACACCACGAATCGGATCCTGGAGCGGATGGGCAAACGGCTCGAGAAGGCCGAGGCGAAAAAAGGTTCGGCGGCCCAGAGCGAAAAAGCAGATGAAGAAAAAGACCCCGAGCGTTGCGGGATCTTCACGTCGGGGATCGTGTGCTCGTGCGCGGGCCAGCTCATCGCGCTCTTTTTCACCGGCTGGAAACACGCGGGAGAAAATCTGCGGGACGTGTTAGTCCGGCGCGCTGCGCAACTGGGACCGCCGATTCAGATGTGCGACGCCCTGTCCCACAACCTGCCCGGCGAGTTGAAGACGATCCTCGCCCATTGCCTGGCTCACGCCCGCCGCAAGTTCGTCGACGTGGTGGAGTACTTCGGCCAGGACGTCCGCTACGTGCTGAAAGTCTTGGCGGTGATCTACAAAAACGACGAGGAGGCGCGAAAACAGAATCTGTCGCCGGAGGCGCGTCTGCAGTGGCATCAAGCCCAGAGTGCTCCCGTGATGAAGGAACTTCACCAGTGGCTGACGCGGCAAATCGAGGACCGGCTGGTCGAACCCAACTCGGGTCTGGGCCAGGCCATCACCTTCATGCTCAAGCACTGGTCCGAGCTGACGCTCTTCCTCCGCCAGGCCGGGGCTCCCCTGGATAACAACGTCTGTGAACGAGCCCTGAAGAAAGTCATCCTGCATCGCAAGAACGCGATGTTCTACCTGACGGACAACGGCGCCCGGGTGGGCGACATGTACATGAGTCTCATCTACACCTGCCAACTCTGCGGAGCCAATCCGTTCGACTACCTGACGGCGTTGCAGCGGCACGCTCCGCAGGTCGCCGCCCATCCGCAAGACTGGATGCCCTGGAACTATCGGGACGCGTTGGCCCTCATCCCCGCCACCGCCGGCCCGCCCGCGACGGCCCCGACCGACAGCTTGGCGACGGTTCCTTGATCGCCTCCGCAGAGGCCGAAGCGGAGCAGCTCCCGCCCGAGGCTCCGACCGTCAGGCGATCGCCACCGCGGCACGCCAGAGAGCACGCCGCTGGGCCAGCGACAGGACGCCCCGTTCACGCCGACCAACGGCCGTGCGACTGTCAGCGTCGCCCGCCTCCGACTCCACCCCGCCTGCGGGCAGCGCACCGTTCCTCTTGCCGTCCCGCGCTCGTTCACCTGTCGAAGCGAAGTGCTGCAGGATGCAGTCGAGCCCTCCGCGAACCGTCGTGCTTCCGTCCGCCGACAACCATTGCCCGCTGCAGAGTACTGTTCGTGCGTCCATGGCGCACCGGGGAGGCCCATGTCCGCCTTCTCGGCTACCGTGCTGAATCGCTCCCCTGCCGGCGAAACCGATCCCGTTCCTGCCGAAGGCTCTGAGCGCCATCAACCACCACCTCGGCGCGCCGGAACGCGTGCCGAGGCGCCGCCCCCGCACCCCCCTGTCCTCGCAGACCAGAAACGGTGCGCCCCTCGACCTCCTCTGCTGGAGTTCAACCTCGCCTGTGAATCTTGAGCTACCATCCAGCGCCATCCTGGTACCGTCAAGCCGGTGTGCGCCGCGGCGCACCGGCGTCTGAGGAGGTGAAGCCCCGCCGCATGCCGCTGACCGATTGGCGACCGTCCGCGTCCGCAGCACCGACCACATCTCGCCCGCCGGGGTCAATTCGCCGCCCCGAAATCGCCCGCCCCTTGCCACCCCCCCCGCCGGGACCGTTTTTCGCCCCGCGCACGTCTGCGGAAAGGACACCGGATTCAGAAACTCCACCTCGATCACCCGGTGTTCGGGAGGCGGCTCCCGCACCGCGTTAATCAACGCCGCCGTCAGGTCCCCAGACCGTTCGCTGCCAAACACCTTTTTGAAGGCGATGTCAATCTTGGGATCAATGCCGGGAATCATCCGACTGCCTCCAGTTCGGGTTTCGATCCGCAAGCCAGGGCGATTATACTCGCCCCGCCTGCATTTCACGACTCCTGAGGGGAAAGACTGAGCAAGCTCAGCGCGGCCTGCCGGTTCACGGGTTTCTCGCCTGTCGCCGGGCAGACAAATTGCTGGCCAATCCTCGGCCGTGTTCGGTCGGCAGCGATGAGGCGTACAAAACCCCGCGTTTTCGCCTCCCACGCCCAAAATCTCGACAACAGATATGATTATCAGAATACAGTCATGCGTCAGGGACACGATACTGTCGGATACCAACCATTTCTTCCACTGCCCCGTCGGCAGCGTCGGAGATCGCCGGTGCCGACAAGGCTTCACGGTTACGGAACGGCGGCTTGGGTCCACCCGTGAGCCGTGTCGGACCACCATTTCCGGGCAATTTCGCGAGCCATACGCGAGTTCCACTAGCCTGCGCCCCCTGTGCGCGCAACGAACTTG
>VGYL01000618.1 GCA_016872975.1 Planctomycetota bacterium | reverse complement strand
TCTTCCAGGCGGTGATGGAGTCAGCCAGCGGGATCTCCACGCGCGCCTCGCCCGCCTCATCCGCAATCACCTGCGGCTGCCAGAAAAGCGTCTCCGGAAAGAACCTGCGGACCCGCGCCGGTTCGGGCATCAGGCTCACCGCCTGCCCCCTGCCGTATCCGCCCATGCCCCCCATCATCTCCTCCGGGTCGGCGTAGTACGCAACGCCGGCCATACCCCCATAGTATGCTCTCCGCAGTCCTGCCTCGGAGGACACGAGACGCGTGTAGATCGGGACACGAACCGGACGTTTCGCCATTTCCCACGCCGCCGCGGGCATCGGCGGCAGGAGCAACCATGCCGGCAGAACCAGAATCTGAGCGATCAGCCCGACCAGTACGATGCGCCCGGACCGGCCAAGCTCGGCATAGAACCGGCCCGGTGGGCGCCGGGAGGTCCGATCGGCCACGTAGCACAACAGAAGCGATACGAATGCCGGGATACCGACAAGCAAGAGGGCAAGACCGGTACCCACGCTGCGGAGGTTGGTGATAGCACGCGCGCCAACATACTGGATGGCAACGGCTATGCCCAGACAGAGCACGGAGAGCACAACGCTCTTGATCGCGATCTTCTTTCTCGACTTGGAGTCGGTGCTCCCGGAACAGCACGCTCCAGGAAATACCACGCCGGCCAGCAACGGCAGGATCACAACAAGCATCGGCCACGCGCGTGCGCCGATTCCCCGAGGACCGTACGAGTAGATCGAAATGGACGAATCGGAGATTGTAAGGGTTGTAAGATACGTGGCTATAGGCAACAAGGTAACAAGAGTGAACAGGTAGATTCGCCGTATGGCGCCACGGGAGAGTGTCGTGCGGCCTTCCACTCCTGTGGCGCCGTCCCGAAACAGGCGGAACAGACTGTGCGCAAATACACTGAGCACCCCCAAAGGAATCAGCAGAATGGCGGCAATCGCGAGAGCGGCCAGAGGAAACCGGAGATATCTCTGATGAAAGGCATCCGCCTGTGCCAGCTTGCCGGGGTAGCTTTCCGCCCGCAAGGTATAGTCCTGTCGACTCGTGTGGGCGTACAAGAACTCGAACCGCGCATCCTCATCCGGCCGGTTCTCGTACTCGCGGGTCCGGCCTACGGCCTGGCCGCCCCAGGAGAAGAGCGCCCGCGCGAGATTCTGGTACTGGTCCTGGCCGCTGAGAAGCTGCGCCGGGGAGACGGCAAAGGCCATTTGGTAGCCGGTCAGGGGCAGCCGGCCGTCGGTCAGGAAGAACTGCTCCAGTATCCCCGGCTGGTTCTCGCAGACGTAAAAGACCGCTTCGTCCACCGCAGTCAGGCTCAGGGCCGCCGGGACTGGCGTGCCGCGGCCGTCGCTGACCTGGAATCGTGCCTGGACCGTTTCGCCCGGGCGGTACAAATCCTTGTCCAGCGAGGCTCCAATCTGCAACTCCTCGGCCTGGCGTACGTGCACCAGGCGCGTCACCATGTCGATGGAGTCGCGGGGACCGACAACGTAGGCCTTCAGAACCAGTGTGCCCGAAAGGTCGGCGGGCAAGTCAATCGCCAACTGTGCCTGCCCTGCGTGATCCGCCGTCACGGTCCGGGTCATCACGGTCTGCCCCTGGCGGAGCACGTCCAGAAAGAACGGCCCGCTGCGCCGGGAGGACAGGATCGTCACGCCGAGTTGTTCGCCCGGGCGATACACGGCTCTGTCGGTCCGCAGCAGCAGATCGTTGCCGCCGTACCCGATACGGATTTCGTCGATCCACTGGCCCGTCCGGCCGGAGGCGTCGCGGGCTTGGATGCGCAACACCAGGGGCGTCGTGTCGAGCTTGGTCTTGAACACCGTGACTCCCAGCAGATCCGACTGAAGCCAGGCGCCATTGACCTCGAGGTCGCAGACGGCCGGTTGGCCGGTGGGGTAGGCCGTCAGGATGTAGACCACGTTGTCCACGCCTTCCAGGAAGTCACCGCCCTCGGGGAAGACGTGGATGTTGATGGCCTCGCGGGCCAACGTACACCGCTCGACCGCGGTTTCCTCGTGGCCGGCGCTGTCCTTGGCCACCACCTCGATCTCGAAGGGGATGTTCGAAGGCCGGTGGCGGCGCTCCTGGGGCTCGTCCGGGGGATCTTCCACGAAGCGCGTCCCGAAGCCCGCCTGGAAGCGCATGGTGCCGTTCGGATCGGTGGTGCCCGCCACCTGGAAGATCTCCGCGGGTCGTCCGCCCAGCGTTCGAGCCCTCACCGTCACCTCCGCCCCGGCGACCGGCTTGCCGAAGAAGTAACCGGCGTGAACGTCCCCACGCAGGGTCTCCGACGGCAAATAGAATGGCTTGTCGGTGGTCAGGGCGAGCTTGAACTTGGGCAGGACATACCGCTGCACCTGCACCACCCGCTCCGCCTGGACCGCACCGGCAGTGGCACGGATGCGGTAATCCCCCAGGTTGACCTCGTCCGCCAGAACGAAGTCGCAGGAGGCGAGGCCATAGGGGGAGGTCGTGAGGTCGGTCTTGAAGACCTTGTTGGCCTGGGCGTCCATCACCTCGAACAGGACCGGCAGGCCCCCCGCCGGCTTGAGGGACACTTCGTCCAAGGCCAGCACCCGCATGTGAATGGTCTGGCCGGGCTGATAGACGGGTTTGTCGGTCGCGACGTACATCCGGCAGCCCTGCTTGATCTCGACAGGCCGGACGATGCGGTCCCTGCCCACCTGCGAGGAGCTCTCCACGACCAGATCGTACCGGCCGGCGGCCACCGCCGGGATGCGGACCGCCTCGGACAGGCTCCCCTCCGCACCGGTCACGAACCGGCCGAGTTCCACGCGAACGTCCGGCTCCTGGACGCCCGCGCGCGACGGGTCACGCCGGGCGGCGCTTTCGAGGGCCACCCGCACCTGCGCCCCGGCGATCGGCCGGAGCCTGGCGTGGTCTCGGACCAGGATACGGAAGGCCGCCGTGCTGTCGGCGAAGAGGCGGGACTGGCCGAGCACGATCGTCTCCTGCGGGTCGGGACCGTGGCGGGCCACGTGCCCGAAAAAGAGCGCCGCACCGATGACAACGACGGCTACCGCAAGCAGGGCAACGCGGCAGTGGAGAATCCTTCTGCAGATGGGCATGATCGTTCGCCTCCTTCAAGATGAGCATTCCTACGTGGCATCAAGTCCCTTCCAGCCCCCTGGAACCCAGGGCAAAACCGCAACTTGGGTCTGCAACCGTCCCCGGTGGGACGCCGCACGGTCAGCGAGGGAGCGTGCACCTGTTCGCCTTCATCCTACTATAAGGCACGTGACGACGGGAACGTAACGCAGAATTCCGGCTCACCCGGTTGAAGCGTACTTCGATGGTTGCTGGGGACAAGCGGCTGCAGACCGTCGGTTTCACCGACAAGGCGGTGTTGGCGGAACGCTGGTTGGCGTTGGTATCGCACTGGAACCAGCATGCTCATCCGTTCAACGGGTCCACGAAATCCGCTGCCAACGGTATGACCAAGTGCCGGCTCTCCCAGGCGGCTTGATTATCCCCGCCAAGTTGTGGGGCGGTGTATTTAGGAGCAGCGCAGCAAGCCTGCCCCCGCGCAGGCGGGGGAAGCAATCTCGACCCATCGCACGGGAGATTGCTTCGCCTCGCTCGCCGTGGCATACAAGGGGGGGCTCCCTGGCGACTTTGCGTTCGCTTGGGCAGACGCCGGGAGGAGGCTATACACACCGTGGCCTCTGTGTTATCCTGGCGCAGGTGCACAGGTGCAGGGAGCCCGCTCGGCGACGGGCAGAGCAGGGCGGTCCTGGGGGAGCCTTTCGTTTGGAGTGATCGCATGCGACTTGCAAAGATGGCTTGGATCCTGTTGGTCGTGGGACTGGGCGCAAGTTGCGCGGCTTCGGTTCGGACCGGGCTCGACCATGTCGCCGCGCACAAGGACCTGTTCCAGGGCCAACGCGTCGGCATCATCGCCAATCACACCTCCTACGACAGCACGGGCAAGTACGTTGTCGAGGTGTTCCGGGCGCTGGAAGGCGTCCGCGTGGTCACGCTGTTCAGCCCCGAGCACGGCCTGCGCGGCACCGAAGAGGCGGGCCGGAAGATCGCGCACGACATCGATCCCGTCTCCGGCCTGCCGGTCCACAGCCTCTACGGCGGCACGAACAAGCCGACGCCGCAGATGCTCGCCGATGTGGATGTTCTCGTCTTCGATATGCAGGACGTGGGTGCCCGCTTCTACACGTATCTCTATACCATGTCCCTGGCGATGGAAGCCGCGGCGGAGAACGGCAAGAAGTTCGTCGTCCTGGACCGGCCCAATCCGATCAATGGCACGCAGCTTGAAGGTCCGGTCCTCGAACCGAAATTCGCCACGTTCGTCGGCCTGTACCCCATTCCCGTTCGCTACGGCCTGACGGTCGGCGAGTTGGCCCGGATGGTCAACGGCGAAGGCTGGCTGGCCAAAGGCATCAAGGCCGACCTCACGGTCGTCCCCCTGACCGGCTGGCGGCGCGGGATGTGGTTCGACGCGACGGGCCTGCGCTTCATCAAGCCCTCGCCCAACATGCCGGACCTGGAGACCGCGACGATCTATCCCGGCCTGTGCCTGCTGGAAGGGACCAACCTCTCCGAAGGCCGGGGCACACCCAAACCCTTCTGCCAGTTCGGCG
>VGYL01000617.1 GCA_016872975.1 Planctomycetota bacterium | reverse complement strand
CTAGAGGGGCCTAGGCGGGACCCTGAACCTGCTTTTCACCGCTTTGGTGTTAGAAATGGAGTTCTGCAAAATGGAAGTTGGGCCTACTTGGGAAAGAAAGAAATCGGGAAGCCGATGTGTCCGGCGCCGGTCCCGTCCGAGGGCTCCGGTCGCCAACACAACGGATTCTTCTCGGAAATCCGCTTCCCGATTTCTTTCTTTCCCACCCCGGCGCCGGCGGACGCAGCCCGGATCGGAGCCAGCCAGAAGAATCGGGAAGCGGATTTCCGAGAAGAACAATAGGCCCAACTTCCATTTTGCAGAACTCCCGTTTGACGTGAAGGAATTCAAGGCGAAGACTTGAGCGGCGCGCCGTACCATCTGCGCCAGTGCTGCGCATAGCGGCAAGGCGTTGCACCGGGGTGCCAATCCCATCCACGCTCCGGATGTGCCTCAGCGCATTCGGCGTGCGCCGGCGCTCCCCTCGCTGAGGTCGCCCCGGCGGCAGTGCGGGCAGCGGTAGTGTCCTTCATCCAGGAGCGCGACATACGCCTGGCCTCGCGCTGTTTCGCTGCACCGCGCAGCGGCGGGATGAAGCGCAACGTACCCCTTGTGACTGCGGCATTTGCTGACTTGTACCTGCCTCTCATCCATGATCGTTTTCTCCACAGAACCATCCTATGTCACAGATGATACGCACACCCCGGCCGATGGTGCAAGCTTTCTGCCGGCAGAAAATTTTCTTTTGGGGGACATGTCTGCGAGGCGTAGACATGGCACCCGGCGGGTCCAGACCGCGCAGCGGCGCAAGACCTTGTCGACGTGGAAGGCAGGACTGTCTCGACCCGCGTAAACGCGGAACTCCGAACGGCTCCGGGCCGCAAGCCAGGTATTCCGCGCGGATCAGGCAACGATGACCTTGCTCACGTGCGATTGCGCTGGCGAGAAAGGCTCAGCGCTGGAAGACGAGTTTGCCGTCCAGGTAGGTCCGCAGGACCTTGGCGTCCCGAATCGCGTCGGCCGGACACGCGAGCAGGTCCGTGTCCAGGACGATGAAGTCGGCGAGTTTGCCCTTTTCGAGCGAGCCGACGTAGGGGTCCTGGAACAGGGCGCGGGCACAGTTGATCGTGTAGAATCGGATCGCCTGTTCGCGCGTGAGGGCCTGCTGCGGGTGCAGTTGTCCCTCGTACCACCGGGCCCGCCGGGTGAGCGCGGTCCACAGGGCCAGGAACGGGTCGTACGGGTTATTGGAGCGCAGAGAGCCGACCTTCTGCATGTGGTCGGAGCCGCCGGCCGGGACCGCGCCGGCTTGAAAGAGACTCTGGAGCGGCTGGAACCAGCGGAGGCGCTCATAGCCGAAATGGCCGACGAGCGTGCGGGTATCCAGGTACAGCCACGCCGGCTGCACCAGCGGGAACACCTGGAGCCGGGCCATCGTCTGGACGCTTTCGGGGCTCATGAAGTTCGAGTGCGTGATGCAGTGCCGCACGTCGCGAATGGGAATCGTCCGGTTGACCTCGTCATAGACGTCGAGCAGCGTTGCGACCGCCCCGTCGCCGACGGTATGGGCGGTGAATTGCAGGCCGCATTCCGTGGTGGTCCGCACGATGGGCAGCAGCCGCTCGCGCGGGATGAACAGGACACCCCGGTAGTTGGGGTCGTCAATGGCGTAGGTCTTGCTGACGCCCCACGGCTTGCTCATATAGGCGCTGCCGGTGAGCATGCCGCCGTCCAGGTAGGTCTTGATGCCGATCACGCGCAGCATCGGGCCCCCCTGCCGCAGCGGATGTCGCCCCACTTTGCGGATGTTCTCTTCGATCTGTTCGATCGGGCCGATCGTATCGATGTGGTACTGGGCACTGACGCGGACAGGCAGTTCCCCCTTCTCCAGCATCTGCTGGTAGAGATCGAGGTTGCCCTGGCTGGCGTCGCCGTCGCAGATGCCGGTAATGCCGACGGAGCTGTAGTCCTTGAACAGGGCCAGCAGTCTGTCATAGCGATCCTTCTCGGCCGCCTGGCGGCCGGAACTGCGGATCTTGAGGTACCGGCTGAGGCTGCGGAGGATGCCCGTGGGCTCCCCTGTTTGCGGGTCCTCCTCCGCATAGCCGGGCCCGCCGTCGGTGACGCGGAAATCCCGGTCGATACCGCTGAGCTTGAGAGCCAGCGTATTGACCGAGGCATCGGGGCCCGTGCGAAAGACCGCCGGATTCTTTGGGGCCACCTGATCGAGCTCGGCCTTCGTCGGGTACCGCTGCTCGCGAAGGCGCGTGATGAACACCTGCTGCAGGACGATCCACTGGCCGTCCTCCAGGACCTCGGCCCGGCCCTTGAAATAGTCAAGCACATCCTGGACCGTCTCCATGCCCGGGATGGGGTGGTCGAACTCGGTCATCGCGGCGCCCACCGCGTGCACGTGGGAGTCGAACAATCCCGGCAGGACCATCTGGCCCCTGAGGTCGAGCAGCTCGGTCTTGTCGGCCTTCAGTCGCAGGACCTCTTCGTTGCTCCCGACCGCGACGATCCGATTGCCCTCGACCGCCAGCGCCTGCCGAACCGAGAAAGCGGAATCGACCGTGACCACTTTGCCATTGAAGACAATCAGGTCCGGCCCGGCGCTCTGCCCGGCCCCCGCGGCCCCAACCAACATACCCGTTACCGTGGTAAGAACCATAAGTACCTGTCTCATCCTGAAGCTCCACAAACCTACACCTGTCTACCATGCGCCCGGCAGGGCATCCGCGGGCCCCAAATCCCGTGGCGAGGGCATCCTGCCCTTGCGTGGCGAGGGCATCCTGCCCTTGATTCGAGGGCGAGACGCCCTCGTGACGAAGAGCAAGGCCAAGATGGCCTCGCGACGCAAGGGCGAGACGCCCTCGCCACGGCAGCGGCACCATATACGGTACCACAACGGGTGGCAGCGGCAAGCGGAGTCTGGGCTCCCAATCGCGATGTATCGCGATTGGGAACCCTCTTCGGAGCTTGCCGATGGTTTAGCCCATCCGCCATCGGCAAGGCCTGCGCAAAGCCTGCGGCCTTGCCGCTGCCACCCGTCACCCGTCGTTTGACGATCGTGTTTAGCCGCAACGACGCACCTTCCTCTTCGCGAGAGAAGGTGTGCACAGCACATCCTACGCGTACCTGCACGGGCGCTCGCGCCCATGCTACGGTTTCGCGGCCAGGCACAGCAGTGTGCCGTTTTCGAGGGACGCGAACAACCGGCCGCCGGCGGCGATCAGGCCGTCGAAGATCGGGGGACTCTCCAACGCGGCCTCGGAGAGTTTCTCACCGTCTTTGGCGGAGACCGCCACGAGCTTGGCCCCCTTGCGGGCCTCGAAGGCGGCGTATGGGTCCTGCGGGTCCAGCAGGTCCGGGGCGCCGGCCACGAACACCGCGTCCCCGGCCTTGACCATACCGTGAATCCGGATGGGCAGCCAGTCCGTCCAGACCGCCGGCTCCGCGCGGGTGTAGCCGATCATCTTGTCCAGGCCGAAGGCGTCCTGCTCCAGCTTCCAGATGCCGCGACCGCCGCCGCGGTCGTAGTCCGACTGCGGCAGCCAGCGCAGCGGCGTCCGGGCCCCCGGCTCGCCCACGATCTGCGGCTCGTTCGTGTTCAGGTCGGCAAAGAGCAGGTAGCCCTCCTTCGCCGGGAAGAACATCGGGCTGTGGACGTTGCGCCGGTAGAACACGCGGACCGCGTAGGTCTTCTCCTCGTCCCGGACCAGGAGTTGGCCGGACTTCGGGGCCTGGTTGGCCAGTTGAAATCCGGGCCACCGCTTCGAGTACATCCAGAACGTGCGGTTGTACCACGAGCTGTCGAGCAGGCCGCTCGTGGAGAAGATGTGCAGCCCCACGTCCGCTTCGCCCTTGGACGACAGGATCTCGGGCTTGATCTCCTGGAGATCGCGGGTCAGCTTCTTCTGCCGCATGTAGAGGTACCCGCCCTCGCTGACCAGGACATCGGAATTGGCCCCGGTGACAAAGAAGGCCAATTCCCGCGTGTCCGGCACTTTGTGATGCGGACCCTCCAGGACCATCTTGCGCAGGATTTTGCCGGTCGCCGGCTCCAGGCCGTAGACATGGATGCCGCCGTCCAGATAAGTGGAGCGTCCCGCGGTGAGGTACGCGACGTCGTGGTCCACCAGAATGCTGCCGTGGACCGGCCAGACCGACTCGATCTGATCGAAGGACCCGATGCGCCGATCCGCGGGCGCCGCCAGGAAGCGCCAGACGAGCCGGCCGTCGGACGCCCGCAGGCAGTAGGCCCGGCCGTCCTTCGACCCGAGCAGCACCAGCCCTTGATAGATCGTCGGCGGCGAGTCGATCCGCCCGCCCGCGGTGAACTCCCATAGAGTCTTGCCGCTCGACGCATCCAACGCATAGAGAGTATGGGCGTCGGGCCGGGCCACGAACACCTTGCCGCCGGCCGCGACCGGCGCCGTCAGCGGGCCGCCCAACGCAACCGTCCAGTCCCGTTTCACGTTCGGCGGGACCGCCGCCCGGGTCGCGCCGCTGCGGGCCGCGTCGTACCGATAGGTCGGCCAGTCGGAAGAAGTTCGATGTTTGATGGTTGATGGTTGAAGTGAGGAGCCGTAGGCGGGTCCCTTCTCCAGCCGCTGCTCGTCGGCCACGATTCTCAGGGCAGCGCCCGGGGCGGCCTTCAGCGCCGTGTAGCCC
>VGYL01000616.1 GCA_016872975.1 Planctomycetota bacterium | reverse complement strand
AATAATGCACATAAATTACTGGCTACATATTTCGGCGCAAATCGTCCTAACTCAAGTTCCAACAAAGCCTTAGGTCAGAATCGATATGGAACATCCGCTATAAGCTGCATGCGGTTGTAGGCGTGTTTCCTCTCAACGAAGAGCGTCACGGGCACTTCCTTTAGCCGACATTTCCCACTTGATCTCACCCGGCTACACCACCGAGCCGTATACTGCCATTATACCATGGCCCCCCCTTGCGTCTATCGCATATCAGGAGACCTCCGGGGTCAGGCACTCGATTACGCTTTTGTCGCTATCCTCTATCTTGTTGCGTCCGGCATTTGGGCTGGCGCGACGATCCAAGTCATCTCGACCTTGCCAAGTGCGTCCGACATGCGCGAACCGCCAACCACTTCGTTGCCGCCTCATCCAGTATCACGAGATGGGTCGAGGGAAGCAAGAACAAAGCGGGAAGCCCGCTCTGGAAATTCGAATATTGAAACTCGAAGCTCGACCCCGCGCTAGCGGGAACGTCAACAAGCACGAAGGACCGAAATCTGAATTGCCCGAACGAGCCATCCGAGCGGTGACTTGCGTGGCGAGGGCGTCCCGCCCTTGCGTTGCGGGGGCATCCTGCCCCTGCTCTTGTCCGGGCAACACAACCGAGGGCGGGACGCCCTCGGGACGCAAGGGCAAGATGCCCTCGCCACGATGGCGGCAGCGTTTCGGTCATTTGGGCTTTGTGCTTGGGCTTACAACTCGCCCCAAGGGCTGGGCCCCTGAAACCCTGGCATTTTTCGGGCTCATCCGGTTCTTGCGTGCTTCCTGGTGTGTTGGGGCGCTGCCCCCGCCCCCCGGCATTTATCGCGTTGGGCCAATAGCATGAAATTGCATGAAGCTGAAGGAAAGCGACGGGCAAACCCTCTGCGGCTCGTGCCCGCGTTCGCTCGGTGTTCTCCAGATCCCATCATGGGCGAGAGTCTCCGAATCCGCCGGGGCTTCCGCACCACCATGCTGCCGGCGTAAGGCGAAAAATGCCAGGTCGGGTTCCCAAACGCGATCCGTTGCGTCTGGGGTCCCGGTCCGGGGACGGCGCCCCCGGTCGGGGGACGTTGCGTAACCACAGAAGTACGCAAGAACCGGATGAGCCGGAAATGTGTAGGTCCGACCCTGGCTTCTCCGACCTTCGGGAGCAGACAAGGCCGTTTATGAAATGTGTAGGTCCGACCCTGGCTTCTCCGCCCTCGGCTTCTCCTTGACAATTCGACGGATTTTGGGCATGATACCGTGCGTACACCCACGACAAGGTGAGCAACCGGGATAATTGAGGCCATGAGCAAGATACCAGCCGACGCCATAGCATCCGAAACAATCGAGGTCGCTGAGATCACCCGAGAAGCGGCGAGTGATCTTGCGGCCGCAGCGTCGACGCCGATGGCCGAGTTGCCCCAGGGGGAAAGGCTTCGTCACCCGGTGGCCAGGCTTTCGCTCTATCGCCGCATCTATGACTGGCTCGACGTGCGCATCAGTCGTCTTTCGGTGCGGAACACCTTCTGGCACCGCGTCTGCTCGTTCTTGTTCTTGCCCCTGGCCTATTCGAGCGGCATCTACTTCAGGCGAGTCGACGACGACAACTACGTCGCCATCTTGCCCTTTCGGCGATTCAACAGGAACTGGTACAGCGCCATGGGCGGCGCGGCGCTTCTGGCCAACTCCGAGATCGCGGGCGGTTCGTATCTGTTCCGCGTCTGCGGAGCCGGCTACACCGTGGTGTGCAAGCACCGCGACTACCGCTTCCTGCGGCCTTGCCTCGCCACGGCCATCTACCACATGAAACCTCGCGAGGACATCCAGGAGCAACTCGCGCACGGCGGGGAATTCAATCTCACCCTCGACATGGAGATCGTGCAGCAGGGCGAGCACAAGCGGCGCGTCGGCAGGTGCGTCGCCACGTTTCATATGACGCCCAAGAGCCACGTCAAGGCCAAGGGCCGATAAGAGAGACATGCCGCCAGAGACCCGTAGAGAAACGCCGACGGCTGCGGTGCTCGGGTGGGCCGCGTATCTCGCCTGCTCGTGGACCTGGTGCATCGGCCTGTTCCTGCCCGTGCTGCTGGTGCGCGAGCTGGGCACTCTGGGCTTTGTCATCTTCGCCGTGCCCAACGTCGTCGGCGCCGCGATGATGGGGACGATTCTGCCCTCGGCGGGCGTCAGCTCGCAGGTTGTGCAGCGCCATCGCCCTGCGCTCGTCGCGTTCTCGGTCGTCACCGTGGCCTTTCACCTCTTCTTCGCCGCTTGGATGGTGCCGCGCCTCATCGGCCCTGTGGGTCCGTTGATCGTTCTGGCCCTCGTCGCCGTGTTCACAGCCATCGCCTTGCGCCGTCGCGACCGCAGCGATCTGATCGCCGCCGTTGTCGTCCTGGCCATCACCGCCGGCATCGCTCTGTTGGCCCTGCGGAACGGGCTCGATTTCTCGTGGGCGCCGTCGCCAGATCGCATCGCCGTCGCCGCACTGGCTCCGGTCTGCGCGTTTGGTTTCTTGCTCTGCCCATATCTCGACCTGACTTTTCATCGCGTTCGCCAGCGTACCTCGCCGGTCGCCGGTCGAGTCGCCTTCGGCGTCGGCTTCGGCGTGCTCTTCCTGGCCGTGATCCTGCTCTCGTACGGCTATGCTCGCCCGTTGGCCGCCGCGGTTGACGGCCAGGCCCCCCGCGCACCGGTCAGGGCTTTCGCCTTGCCGCTCGGCCTCTACATGGCGTTGCAGATTGCCTATACCGTGGCGCTGCACATCGTCGAGGTGATCCCCGAGGCCAAGGCCCTCGGCGGCAGGTATTCGACGCTCATCGCCCTCGTCATCGCCGGCGGCGCCGCCTTGGGATTCGCGTGCAACCGGGGATCGCTCCTGTACGGCCTCGACGTCGGCGAGGTGATCTACCGTTGTTTCATGGGCTTTTTCGGCCTGTTGTTCCCGGCCTACGTGTGGTTGTGCATGTTGCGCCGCTCCCCGTCGCGGCGCGCGCTGGGAATCTGCGCCGTGGCCGTTGTCGCCGCACTGCCGCTGTTCTTCGCGGGCTTCGTTGCGGGGCGGATGGTTCTGCTCGTGCCGGGTGTTGCCATCGTGCTGCTGGCCAGGCTCGCGAGGACTGAGAGTTCGAATTAAAGGTGTCAGGTCCCTTTTTTGGGGCGGCCTCGGGGACGCAGGGTCGATTCCAGTTTCAATCGCCGCACCGCCGTCTCGGTCCAGGCGGGATCGCCGAGCGGACACCCCCGGCGGATGCTGTTGTCGATCGCCTCGACCTCCGGCGGTCGCAACGTCCCGTGAACCAGCCTCGTCCAGTGTGACGGCAGTTCGACCGGCCCCTCGCTCAGGGCAACCTCCGATTCCCGGCCCCGCCGCACCGCGAAGCTCGACCACGGCCACGCATCGGCCCGGCGGACCAGTCCGGCCCGCAACGGATTGGCCTCGATGTACCGCAGCATGCTCAGATAGTGCCGATCGCTCTGCACGGGGAAGCTCTTGTACCGGCCCTGATACAGATGCCCGATCCCGATGGTCGCGTGGGAACTGTGGTAGCGTTGCGTGTGCGTGGGGGTCACCCATCGCATGAACGCCGGAAGGTCGTCGTCGCCCCGCGGCCACAAGAGCAGATGCCAGTGGTTGCTCAGGATGCAGTAGCCGCACAGCCGCATCGAGAACCTCGACGCCGCGTCGGCCAGGATCTTCTCGAAGCCCAGGAAGTCGCCGTCTTTGCGGAAGATGCGCAGACGCCCATTGGCACGGTTGAGCACGTGGTACACATATCCGCCTAACGCGATTCGCTTGGGTCTGGGCATAACAGGGATTCTACATCTCCCGACGGAATGCTGCAAACACTATTCAAATCAAAAAGCGTACCGGACACCTTTAATTCACCCCTAATTCCGGATGTGACCCCGCGAAGCCCCTCCTATCGATCCCAAAGCCCCTAAATCCTGTATTTCAAGATATTTAAGAAAGGCTCGCTGGAAAATGTACCTGACACCTTTAATTCCTCTGTAAGTTGGCAAGCAATCCTGTTGGATCAAAATCTCCACAACGGTCTTTGGCGAAAGCATCGTCAGGAGTCTTTACTATGATAAAGAAACCCTGAGAGGCGACTTCTTGTTGACGGAGGAAGTCTTTTGCTGCTTCTTCGGTGGGTGCAGTGTACAATCGGTATATTCCACCATATTTGTTGATCTCCTCTGAGAACTGAACAAGGCCTTCTTGATCCTTCGTTACCTTGTCTTCCTTCCGGACTAGCAGCGTCCTTCCTTCCTTGAATTCAATGCTATCTCCGGGCCTAATTGTTGCGATATCCTCGTAAGAGATATCTAGTCCTGCTGCCCTAATGAAGCAATGTGCCCATTCTGGTCCATGGCCGACATAACCTAGGGCTAATCGATGGATGTCGATACGTCCTGTTCGCGCACCGGAGTGAACCCGGTGTCCATCGTCGTAGAGAAAGCAGATTGCGAACCTTGGGTAGTGTTCTGTATAATCAACTCGCACAAGAGAACCATGAGCCTCTGTCAATCTCTGTGAAAGGTCTTCGTAGAATTGACGAGGGCTAAGACCCGTGGTTTCATCAAGAAATGACTGTTCAATGTGTTCATCCGCTGCTAATACCACAACGCTACGATTTGTCCCTCGGTTTGA
>VGYL01000615.1 GCA_016872975.1 Planctomycetota bacterium | reverse complement strand
TGACTGGAGCGTTCATAACGTCTTGATCCATAGTGCGTTACAGCACTTTTCTCTGGGACGGACTTTTTGGTTGCGGCCGATGGGCGAAGCCCGAGGCCGCGCTGTGACCTCTGTGTCCTCTGTGGCCCAGATTCCTGTTTAGCCTGTGCGCGGATCGTTGAAAAACGAAGCCAATCGGGCCGGCGGCTGGGAATCCGGGACCCAACGGAAGGGTTGCAGGTACAGGATGGGTCCTGGTATTCTTGCGAGGTGATTCTTATTGCTGGGAGTGTTATGTCGCTGAAGGATGTCTTTTGCCAGGATCGAGCCATCGGGATTCTACAGCGGGGCCTCGCGGTAGACCGGCCGGCCCATGCGTACATTTTCGCGGGGCTGGAGGGGGTCGGGAAGTACAAGACCGCCCGCGAGTGGGCCAAGCTGCTACTGTGCCAGAACCCGCAGGGGAAATCGGATTCGTTCGCCGATAGCTGCGGGTCATGCGAGTCGTGCACCCTGCTGGAGGCGGGCTCTCATCCCGATTATGCCCACGTCTACAAGGAACTGCTGGAGTACACGCGGGAGGGCAAGGGCAAGAAACCGCCGCTGGATCTGCCCATCGACGTGATCCGCGAGTTTCTCATCGAGCAGGTGGCGATTCGCCCGGGTCTGGCCCGGCGAAGGGTCTTCGTCCTCAGCGAGGCGGAGAAACTGAACGCCAATTCGCAGAACGCATTGCTGAAGGTGCTGGAGGAACCGCCCCCCTACTGCACGATCATCCTGCTTTGCACCCGGCTGGAGCAGCTTCTGCCCACGACGCGGTCGCGCTGCCAGATCCTTCGGTTCGGCCCGGTCGAGGACGGCCGCATCCTCGCCCAGTTGACGGGGATGGGCCTCGGCGCCGGCGAGGCGGCCTTCTTCGCCCGGCTGGCCCAGGGCAGCCTGGGGCTGGCCTGCCAGTGGGCCCGGCTGCAACTCGAGGGCGCCGGGCTCTTCGAGATCAAGCGGGATATCGTGGCCTCTCTGGCCGGCTACAAGCTGGCGGAGGCCCTGGGGTTGGCCGAACGGCTCCAGGAAAATGCCAAGGCCGTCGCCACAAGCTGGGCGGCCCTCGACAAGGCAACGAGCAAGAGCGATCTGACCCGCCGGGCCACCAAGACGATGCTCCAGATCGTCATCGCGGCCCTGCGCGACGTCACAATCGTCCATCTGGCGGCGGACCGGCCGCTCATCAACGCCGACCAGCCCGAGCCGATCGCGAAGCTGGCCCGCCGGCTGGACGCCGACCGGGCGCTGGACATGGTCCGCGAAGGCTATGAGATGCTCCGCTGGCTGGAGGACAACGTCAACGAGCGGCTGATTTTCGAGCGGCTCTTGTTGCGCCTGGCCCGCACCGCTATAATGGCGGCCCAAGACTGAGAATAGTGGAATATTGGAATACTGGAATATTGGAATAGGGGGGATTGGGGTGCCCCAGGCCACCCATCATTCCGTCATTATTCCACTGTTCCATTCAGGATGAGCACTGATGTCGGAAGTAACACCAGCACAACCAAAACCGAAACCGGCCAAGCGGAGATTCGTATTGGTCCGCTACGGGCGGATGAACAACCTGGGCCTGTTCGAGCACAACGAGGCCCAGGTCCCGCGGACGCCCGCCCGCGTCGTGGTCAAGACCGATAAAGGCCTGGAGCTCGGCCACCTGGTCGGCCAGCTCTGCTCCTACAAGGACGGCCGCTTCCGGCTCTCGGAAGATCAGATCTCCAGCTACTATGTCAACAGCGAGATCAACTTCAATACGGAGCCGGCCGGTAAGGTCGTGCGATTCGCCACACCCGACGATGTCAGCGAAGAGCAGCATCTGCAGAAGATCACCGAGGAGGAGATCGCCTGCTGTGAGCAGTTCGCCCGGGACCTGAACCTGCGGATGAAGATCATCGGCGCCGAGCACATCTTCGGCGGCGAGCGGATCGTCTTCTACTTCATGGCGGAGGGCCGGGTCGATTTCCGCGAGCTGGTCCGCCGGCTGGCCCAGGAGTATCAGACGCGCATCGAGATGCGCCAGGTCGGCTCGCGCGACGAGGCCAAGCTGCTGGGCGACGTCGAGAGCTGCGGGCGCGAATGCTGCTGCCTGCAATTCCTGCAACTGCTCAAGCCCGTCAACATGCGGATGGCCAAGATGCAGAAGGCCACGCTCGATCCGTCCAAGATCTCCGGCTACTGCGGCCGGCTCAAGTGCTGCCTGCGGTACGAGGACGAGACGTACACGCAGTTGAAGCAGAGCCTGCCGCGGAAGGGCTCGCTGGTCCAGACCCAGCAAGGCGAAGGCAAGGTCTTCGATACCCAGATCCTGACGCAACTGGTGATCGTCGAGTACGAGAACGGGGAGCGGGCCGCGTTTCCGCTGGAGGAGATCGGACTGCTGCCGGCCTCGGCCGCGCGACGCAAGCCGCCGCAGGAGGAGCCGCCCGCCGGCCGCAGGCGACAGGAAGAGGGACCTCCTTCCTGCCGTCGCCGCCAGGAAGGAAGACCGCCGGCCTGCCGCAGACGGCAGGAAGCGGAACCGCCGACCGGCCGCGAACAACCGGAGGAGCCGGCCGCCGACCGCGAGCCACAGGAAGAGGGACCACCCAATGGGCGCGAGCGGCCCGAAGAGGCCGACGACCAGAAGGAGCCGTAGGGAGCCGCCATGCCGCGAACGATTGTCGTCACGTCCGCTTTGCCCTATGCCAACGGACCGATCCACATCGGCCATCTTGTGGAGTATGTCCAGACCGACATCTGGGTGCGCTTTCAGCGGATGGGCGGCCACCGGTGCTTCTACTTCTGCGCCGACGACACGCACGGCACCCCGATCATGATCAGCGCCCGGACCGCCGGGATCAAGCCCGAGGGGCTCATCGCCCAAGTGCACCGGGAGCACACGGCGGACTTCGACCGCTTTCACGTCCGCTTCGACAACTACTACACGACGCATTCGCCGGAGAACAAGGCGTTCAGCGAGTTGATCTTCGAGCGGCTCAACCGGGCCGGCTCGATTGTCCGGCGCGAGGTCGAGCAGACGTACTGCGAGAAGGACCGGATGGCCTTGCCCGACCGGTACGTGCGCGGCACCTGTCCGCGCTGCGGGGCGCCGGACCAGTACGGCGATTCCTGCGAGGTCTGCGGCGCGACGTATCGGACGATCGATCTGGTCAACCCGCGCTGCTCGTTGTGCGGGACGCCGCCGGTCTTTCGGATGTCGGAGCACTATTTCTTCAAACTGTCCGACTACGAGCAGCCGCTGCGAAAGCTGATCGCGGGCGGCTATACGCAGAAATCCGTGGCCAACAAGCTCGAGGAGTGGTTCCAGGCCGGTCTGAAGGACTGGGACATCTCCCGCGACGGGCCGTACTTCGGCTTCAAGATCCCGGGCGAGCAGGACAAGTACTTCTACGTCTGGCTGGATGCCCCCATCGGCTACATGGCCTCGGCCCAGAACTACTGCGACCGGCACGGCCTGGACTTCGACGAGCTGTGGAACAGCCCGGCCAACGAGCTGTACCACTTCATCGGCAAGGACATCATGTACTTCCATGCCCTGTTCTTCCCGGCGATGCTCCTCGGCTCCGGCTTCAAGCCCGCCAACAAGCTCTTCGTGCACGGCTTTCTCACCATCAACGGCGAGAAGATGAGCAAGTCCCGCGGGACGTTCATCAAAGCGAGCACCTACGCGAAGCACCTGGACCCGGAGTTCCTGCGCTATTATTACGCCAGCAAGCTGACGGACCTGGTCGAGGATATCGACCTGGGGATCGCGGACTTCATCAACAAGACGAATGCGGACCTCGTCGGCAAGTACGCCAACCTGGCGTCGCGTTCGGGTCCCATGCTCACGCGGCAACTGGACGGCCGGCTCGGCACGCTCGACGACGAGGGCCGGCAACTGATCCGCCGGCTGACCGAGGCGAAAGAGGAGATCGTTCGCGACTATGAGGGCCTGGATTACGCCGCGGTCGTGCGGACGATCGGCGCTTTGGCCGATGACGCCAACCGCTACGTCGAGCAGAACCAGCCGTGGACGACGATCAAGACCGACCGCGAGAAGACGCGCACGACCTTGACGGCGGTGCTCAACGCGGTCAAAATATTGACCATCTATCTCAAGCCGATCCTGCCGCAGTTCGCGCAGAAGGTGGAGAAGTTCCTGCAGGTCGAGGAGTTGCGTTTCGCCGACGTCGAGGCGACGCTGGAGAACCGCCCGATCGGCACATTTGAGCGTTTGTTCGAGAGGATTGACGAGGAGCAGGTAACCGCTATGGTTGAGGAAAGCAAAGAGAATCAGGCCCCCAAACCGGCCGTGGCCCCCGCACCGGCGCCGGCGGCCGTCGTCGAGCCGTTCAAGCCGGAATGCACGATCGAGGATTTCGCCAAGATCGACCTGCGGATCGCCCAGGTCATCACCGCCGAACGGGTCGCGGGGGCGGACAAGCTGCTGCGGCTCGTCCTGGACGTGGGCGGCGTGCAGAAGAACGTCATGGCCGGCATCGCGCAGGCCTATCAACCGGAGGACCTGGTCGGCAAGATGGTGGTCTGCCTGACGAATCTCAAGCCCCGCCAGATGAAGTTCGGCCTCTCGGAGGGCATGATCCTCGCCTCCGGCAGCGGCGGCAAGGACATCTACATGCTCACCGTGGACCCGGGCGCCCG
>VGYL01000614.1 GCA_016872975.1 Planctomycetota bacterium | reverse complement strand
CTGGGCGATCTACAGTGCCGGCTGGGCGGCGCTACTGCTGGCCGGCTTCGTGGCGGTCATCGAATGGGCCGGCTGGAAGCGCTGGACCTTTCCGCTCGTGGTCGTCGGCCTCAACCCGATCACGCTTTACTGCATGTGGCAGCTTATGAACCCGTTCGTCCGGGACAACCTCAAGCGCCACGCCGGAGCGCACATCTTCGAGATCCTCGGCAAGCCCTACGTTCCGATCCTGGAGCGGGTCCTGGTGCTGCTGGTCTTCTGGCTGGTCCTGCTCTGGATGTACCGCCGCAGGATCTTCCTGCGGATATAGCCCAACTTCGCGGATTCGCGGCCCCCAACCGCCTTCTCAGGGTCAAAAACGGCCTTTTCTGCCCAAAGTCTTCACTACAACGGTGAAGTCCCTTCCGGCTGCCGCTATCCGCGCAAGTCGTACGTCCTCGCACGACATCTTCGGCGAGCGGGGACGCTCGCCCTACGAAGAGCGCCCATCGCCAAGTTCTGCTTGCCGAACTTATCTGTCAGAACTCATCAGGTCTAGTACGGCGTTTCGCAAGTCTTGAGACGATAGAGTAGAGATTGCTTCGTCGCTGAAGCTCCGCGCAATGACATACTTGGGCGCCCTATGTCATCGCGAGCGAGGCTCGCCGAGCGCGGCAATCATGTCATGGCGAGGCCCGACGCGCAGCGGCGCTTGGCGTCGAGGGCGACGAAGCAACCTCACCCATAGTCGCGGTACTAGTGGCTGAGTGACCGGCTCGGGTTCATGGGGTACTTCTGCCAGGGGATGGCGCCGGCCTGGTTGATGTGGTTCTGGAGGGCCGTGGCCAGCTTGTTGTACATCGGATGCTTGCGGGCGAGCGGCTTTTCTTCCTTGGGATCGTCCTTGAGGCTGTAAAGCTCCATCGGCTCGAAGGGGCTGTTCTGCAGGAGCTTGAAGTCGCCCTGCCGGGCGGCGTAGTAGGCCCGGCCGCCGTACTGACCGCCGCCTTCGCGACGCACCCAGAATAGAACGCGATCGTCGGAGGCACCAGGCGGCAGGCTGGAGGCGGCGGGGGTCGATGCTTCGCGTCTCCGGCCTCCGGTCTCTCGCCTCCCGCCGGTCAGGGTCGGCAGGATGCTGCGGCCGTCGATCTCGTGCTCGATGCGAACGCCCGCCGCGGCGCAGATCGTCGCGAAGAGGTCCATCGTCAGGGCCACTTGGTCGCTGCGCGAGCCCGGCTCGATCCGCCCCGGCCAGACGGCGCACATCGGCACGCGGAGACCGCCCTCGTACATGTCGCCCTTGCCCGCCCGCAGGGGCCCGTTGGCGCCGCCCACGTTGAGCTGGCCGCCGTTGTCGGAGGTGAAGATCACCAGCGTATTGTCGCTCAGGCCGGTTTCCTGCAGGGCCTCCAGGACTCGGCCGATGCCGGCGTCCATGTGCTCGATCAGGGCCACCAGTCCGGCCCGCCGGTCGCTGATGCCCTTTTCCCGCTGCTGGACGCGCTCGAGCCAGTCCGGGGGCGGCTGGATCGGCGTATGCGGCGCGTTGTAGGCCAGGTACAGGAAGAACGGCTGCGTGTTGCGGCCCTCCTGCCCGCGCTGCGCGGGCGGCCCCGGCCCGAAGGGCCGCTGCGCGTCCGGCTCGACGCGCGAAGACGGCGCGGGCCGGGCGACGAGCGGCAAGCGACGGCCCGCCCGCGCGTGGAGGTAGTCGATGGCCCACTGCGTGAACAGGTCGGTCGCATGGCCCTCAGGATCGATTTCCCGGTCATCGAGCCGCAGGTAGTTGAAGCCGTGCCGGCGATGGTTGTAGTAGTCGTCCATCATATCGCCGAGGAAGCCGTGGAAGTGGTCGAAGCCCCGCTCGTTGGGCGTGTTCGGCGACGCCAGGCCCAGGTGCCACTTGCCCACGAGAGCCGTATGGTAGCCGGCGCGTTGGAGCATCTGGGGCAGCAGAACGGCTTGCGGCAACAGGTAGCCCCAGTTGTTCGCGGCATGGGTGCGGATCACGCCGGGCACGCCGACGAGATCGGGGTAGCGCCCGGTCAGCAGGGCCGCCCGCGTCGGCGAGCAGACCGGGCAGTTCGCGTAGAACGAGTCGAACCGCATCCCCGCCGCCACCAGCTTGTCGAGGTGAGGTGTCCTCAGGTCCGTGGCCCCGTAGCTGGACAGGTCCCCATAGCCCAGATCGTCCACAAGAATGACGACGACGTTCGGCTTGCCGTCCGCCATCGCGGCGGCTTTCCCGGCCTTCGAGAGGGCCAGCACGGCGGCCCCGGCCCCCGTGAGCTTCAGGAAATCGCGGCGAGTACGGGCGGGTGTCTCCATGGCTGCTTCTCCTCAGGGGCAACACGGCGTGCCCAGCATACCCTGTGATGTTATCCAGCCTACTTCCTTTTCTTCCCTCGTCTGGGCCCGGACTTCGCAGGCGGAACGGAACGCCGGGGGATCGTTACCCAGGGCTCATCAGGCCCTTCCTCCCCCTCGTCCTCCTCCTCCTCCTCCTCCTCCTCGTCCCCTCCTGCCACCGATCGCATCCCCGTCCGGACCGCCAGGAGGGATCGTGTCATCATCTCGGCGATACCCGTCGCGAAGACGGCGCCGGCCACGATCGCCCAGCCCAGCTCGAGGCCGGGAATCAACGCCCTCAGGCCGTAGCCCAGGGCGATCCCCAAACCGAGCACGGGCACCGTAATGATGCCGAAAACAACCAGCAGTATGGTGACCAATGTCAACAGGCTTGACAATTTCCCATTGTGCATATCGCTACACCTCAATTCGACCATATCGTTGAGGAGAGTATACCCCGGTTCGAGCAATCTGCCAAGAACAACCCGCGGCCGCCGCGGCCGAAAGGGTGAAAGGGTGAAAGACAGCGGCCTGGCGCTTCACCACTGGGCGCCGAGGACACGACACCTCGTGCAGCGTGAAGTGCAGTTGCACACGCCCACGAAGACTGAGCCGGCGAAGGTCCAGCGACCGAATAGTCCCTGATTCCCGGCGTGACTCCGCGAGGGCCCCCAGGTCCCGTCATGCCCATCCATCTGCCCCGGGTCGGCCCATGAAGGACTTCCGGGTCCATGCGTCGATCCTCGCAGAATCACGGCAAGCAGACAGGCCGAAACTGAGAACTGGGAACTGACAACCGGGGACTGCTCTTCAGCCACAGAGGACACCGAGGACACAGAGAAAACAGTCCCGAACGCCGTACGGCCCGCTTTCGCTTCCCGCTTCACGAACCGCGAACGACGCCTCTGCAACCGCGAAATACGCGAACCACGCGAACAAAACGTGTAGCCCAGCCGCCCTCGGCTGTCGAATCAACTGGGGACTGCTCTTCAGCCACAGAGGACACCGAGGGCACAGAGAGGACGGAGGACAGAAGGCCGGAGGCGGTAGGCCGCAGGCCGTGGCTGGCAACTGCTGTTCGCCGCAAGAAACGCAAGAATGTAGCCCAGCCGCCCTCGGCTGAGTACGCCGGGTCCTCCTTTTGCCTTACCACTTCTTCGTTTTACCTTGTTTCTAACCTTGCTCCGGTTTTCTCTTGCCCGCCACGCCCCAGACCCTACAATACCCCCAGAATCTGGAGTGGTTGGAAGCCATGTGCTTGAGGGAAGAAAAAACCGCAACCCGGCCCCGCCGCACAACGGCGGCATTGCCCTTGCGGAGGGTACATGCATGAGCGATCAGAGGTTCTATGCCCACAGCCGCAATGACGACGGTGCGGGGATTCCTGATCCTATATCGCTTCACTTGAGCGAAGTCTGCGGCAGTGCTTCTTCTTTCGCCAAGGCGTTTGACGCCGAGTCTCTGGCCCACGTTGCGGGACTTCTTCACGATCTGGGCAAGTACGCAGACCAATTCAAAAGGCGATTGGAGAACCCGTCAGCGGAACCGGCTCGCGACCACTCCATAGCAGGTGTTGCGGCTATTCTCGGCTGCTACAAGGAGCGAGGAGAAATGGCGGCTTTGGCTGTCGAGGGGCACCACATCGGCCTCAGGCAGATCCGGACGGGTGCCAATGGTCGCCACGCATGGGAAACCTGGCTCAGGCAAATCAGTGACGACCTGTCACAGAAGCCCGATGTGTTCACCGAAACCAGGTTGTCAGTCCTGCTGGAACGCTTCCGCCAAGATGGGGGCGTGTTTCCGAGACTGCCGCCGGGCAGTCTTCCGAATCTGCTGCATGATGAACTCGCCTCGGCCGCCGCCATGCTGGACGTTCGTATGCTGTTCTCCGCTCTCGTGGACGCTGACTTTCTCGACACTGAGGCCCATTTCGACGGCAATGCCGCCCAGCCTCGCATTCGGCGTCCTACCGGTCCGCCGTTGTCAGTCGATAAATGCTTGGCATGTTTCGACGAATACTTGCGCGAGATTCGAGCCGCCTCATCGGCCAATGCCGACATCCAGGCGCTGCGCGATCAACTGATGCAATCGTGCGTACGTGCGGCGACGAAACCGCAGGGACTGTTCACGCTGACCGCACCGACAGGGGCAGGGAAGACGCTGGCGATGTTGGCCTTTGCCCTGAACCACGCCAAGAAGTGGGGTCTTCGACGGATTGTCCTTGTCATGCCGTACCTGAACATCATCGAGCAGACCGCCAAGACCTACGACGCCCTATTTGGCACCCACCAGGACTTTCCTGAGAACTTCGTGCTGGAGGATCACAGCCTGGCCCA
>VGYL01000613.1 GCA_016872975.1 Planctomycetota bacterium | reverse complement strand
CGATCCCTCGGCCCGCGCTGGTCAAGACGCTGTTTCAAAAGTCCCACCTCTTTCGCCTGACCGGTATCCGGCTGAACCTGTTTCACTTCGGCGCGGAGACGGACCCGGCCCGCTGGAACCGGGCGGCCATCGGTGACAACAACGTGTTCGAGGGCTTGCGCCGCTTCCGCGCGCTGGCCGACCGTCATGGCTTTGCGCCCCTGGTCGTCATCTGGCCGCGGTTTCTGGAGGACCGCATCGTGGACGTCTGCTTCCTGCCGGAAGAAGTGTTACGTGTGAAGTCGGGAGTTTCAAGTAAAGAGCCTACTTCGAACTTTGCACTTCAGACTTCAACCTTGGCTTCTGAGACCTCCGGGCGCCTCGTGGTCGAGCATCTGGCGGCGATGTGCGAGATCCCGTCGGTCCGGCTCTCGGCGTTCTTCCGGCGGCACGCCGCCGGCGCGACAAATCCGCGGCGGCAGTACACCCTGGGCGACGAATTGCATCCTTCGCCGACGGGCTGCCGCGTCGCCGCCGAGGCGCTCAAAGAGATTCTGGCCGCTTTGGACGCCGGGCGTGTGCCGGCGGCCCGCGCGATCCCGCGTTCCGCCGAACAGGATGCCCAGGCCCTCGCGGCCGCCCGGACCCTGGGACAGGCCCGGCCCAACTACGCGCGGGTTCACAACCGCCTGGGCACCGAGCTCCTGAAGGCGGGCAAGCCGGCCGAAGCCGTCGTCCAGTTCCAGCAGGCGATTGCGGCGGACCCGACCCATGCCGGCGCCCACAACAATCTGGGCCTTGCGTACGAGCGTCTGGGCCGCGAAGACGCACAGGCACAGTTCGAACGGGCCCTCCAGTTACAACCCGACTTCACGCACGCGCATTTCAACCTGGCGCGAATCCTGATGCAGAAGGGGCGCAACGCCGACGCCGTGGCGGCGCTGCAACGGACGATTGCGATTGATCCCAACCACGTGGGCGCGCTCAACATGCTGGGGACGGTGCTGGGCCGGCAGCAGCAGTTCGCGGCGGCCACGTCCTGCCTGGAGCGGGCGGTCCGCCTCGACCCCAACCACGCCGAGGCGCACGGCAATCTCGGCGCCGCGTACGCCGGACAAGGGCGCCTGCACGAGGCGGTGGCACAATTCGAGACGGCCCTGCGCCTCGAGCCCGGCAATGCCCAAGCCAGAGAGAATCTCAATCGCGTGAGGGCCGCCCTGATGAGTTCTGACGGAAAAGACCGGTAATCCAGACCGGCGTCGGCAGTCTGACGACGCCACTACAAACGAGCTTGCCGATGCCACCCAGCCGGTAAACAACGCAGAACCACGACCGTATTCCGGCCGCACCCGCTGTGTTGCGCGGCTCGGGGGTGAGGCTCGGCCAAACGCTCGTTCGCCGCCTGACCGGGTGCGACTGATGCCAATCTGTCCCCACTAAATGTAGTCGTACACACCTGACGCCTGACCGAACTTGGCCGCATGGAAATGGATATGATGTCGTGGAAGCGGTAGAATCCTGGATGGTGCCGCGCGGATCGGCAGGCTCTTGCGGTTGGACAAGATATGCAACGAGGGGTCGCTACATTTACGTTGGATACGGGCCGGTGCCCGCCGTGGTTGTTCCAGCAGATGGTCAAGCTGGGCCGGGAGATGGTGCGGGTGCTCGTGTTCATCTTCTCCCGCAACGGCGCCTGGGCGGTGATCCAGCAGGGGATGAACGAGACCAACGCCTCCGCCCGGCGGTACCACTGGTTCTCGGAGAACGCCCGCGATCTCGTCTGCGAGCCGCACACGGGTATCGTCGCCCCCGCCCGGCTCGAGCACACGCTCAACCTGACCGCCCGCGACAGCGAATCGACCCGCCAACTCAGCGTGGAGCTCGTGGACGCCGGTTACCGGCCCCTGATGAAAGATATCGAGATCCTCCGCGCCCACGCCTCGCCCTTGAGCAAGATGGTGAGCCTCCGCGAAGAAGGCGAGCAGATGACTTTCCTGCAACTGGAGAACAAGGAGTTCACGCAGCATCCGGTTCTGCTGGAAGACTTCTCCAAGAGCCGCTACCTGGAAAAGATCCTCCGCCTGCTCTGCGAGACCCGGCCGAAGAACTACGAGCAATTGATCGCCACCGAAGGCGTCGGCCCCAAGACGGTCCGCGCGTTGTCGCTGGTCGGCGAGGTCATCTACGGCGCCAAGCCCTCCTACGAAGACCCGGCCCGTTACTCCTTCGCCCACGGCGGCAAGGACGCCACCCCCTACCCGGTCGACCGGACCACCTACGACCAAACCATCGCCACCCTCGCCGAGGCCGTCCGCCACAGCCGCCTGGCCCCCACCGACAAAGACGCCGCCCTCCAACGACTCACCGCCACCACGCAGGAACCATGAGCAAGTCCGCAGAGAGATTTTGACAACACCAGACCGAGTCGAAATTCAAAGCACCAAATCCCAAACACACCGCGCCAGCGGAGAGAGAACTTCGACAGACAACTTCGGGAATGGCTAAACCGGAGGCCCCCAAGCGCCCTCTTCGTAGGTCGTGCGTCCTCGCACGACGTCTTAGGCGAGCGGGGACGCTCGCCCTACGAAGAGCGCCCGTCGCCGGGTTCTGATTACCGAACTTGCTCATCAAAACTCATTAGGGCGCCATCAGGAGCCGGCGGCGGCGAGCTTCTTGAGATCCACCTTGCCGAGGGCCTGCTTGAGCGTTTCCATCGTCACGCCGTGGCCATCCACCTCGACGATGAACCGGTCGGCCACCAGAACGCGGAGGGTCCCTTGTTTGTCTTGCTTGTTGTATTCCTCAAAGGCCTTGTAGCCGCTGTAGGTAGTGGTCTTCTCGTAACCACTGTCGGTCTCACGGCTGTACTGGGCCACAGCCCAGCTTGTCATACCCATGCGCAGGGGACCGCTCAGGCTGCCAACATCCGTGAGCGTAATGTTTATGCCGGCGTCGCCATCCGCGGTTTCGTACTGGCCCGCGGCCGTGCTGATGTCAACACCCATCGATTGGTTCCTTTCGGCGGAAGCGTCGGTCCGCTTCATCCCCGGCAACTCCGCCGGCAGTAAGCCCTTGAGCGTGGCCGCCGCCACGGCTTCGATGACCTTGCCCTGGTTCATCTGGGCCAGGGTTTGACGGTTCTGTTCGGCCAGTTTCTCCAAGTCCTGGGCCGAGGGCATGGCCGCCGTGGCATTCGCCGCCGGCGCCGTCCCCGTGGCGGCCGGCCCCGCCTGGGACGACGCCGACGATTCGGGATTCTCTTTTCTGCCGCAGCCTGCCAGCACCACGGCCCATACACACATCGCAACGATTGCCACTCTCTTGTGCATCCGCATTCTCCTTCTGCTGTTCTATGAGCCTCTCTGTGCCGGTCCCGATCGACCGGCCGACAGAGTATAGGGGCGAACCCCGGATAAAGCAAGTCCCGCGGGCAGTGTCACGGCAACAGCTCGTCTGCGCTACTTCGTCTCGCGCCGCCTCTTGAGACGGCGGAACATTTCCCGCGTCAAGCGGCAGGAATGGAGATCCGCATTCATCTCCCGGAACTTGACTCCCCGGATGCGGCCGCGTTTGTTCTTGTACTGTTCCGCGAAATGGTGGCCCAGCTCGTGCGTCAGGACTTCCTTGAAGAACCAGACCGCCGGGCCGGCTTCGGAGGGCCAGTCCACATGCCATTGGCCGCCCTGCGGCAACACGCGGGCGCCAAAGGCCTCCAAGTCCCTTTGACCACCTTCGGACATCCGGTCGACCACCCATCGTCGGGGCAGCGAATAGAGGATAATGACCTTCTCGCGCGGCCGGTACGCCCCGAAGGGATCGCCGATCTTCCCTTTTGTCGCCCGCAGTTCCACGCGCGACAGCCCGTAGAGGTACTCGACCGGGACGGTCTTCAGGGCGCCGGCCAGGATGGATTTCGACAGCGGATGGACGTCTCCTTCCCTCGGCCGGCGGGCAACGATGCGTGGCAGACATGCCACGCCGTCCTCATCGCGGTCGATCCACAGGCCGGCCCACACGCTCTCTTTCTCGGTATTGCGGCTGCGACTCATACGAAACAGCGATCTCCCGAAAGTACAGCAATACGAAGATGATAGTCCGCCTCGGTGTGTAACGCAACGTGGCGCCGGTCAGAAGACAGGGCAAGCGCAAAGTCCCGAAGACGGGTGGCAGCGTCAAGGCCGGTAGGCCTTGGCGATGGTCCTGCGCACGGGCAATCCGCCATCGCCAAGCTCCGAAGAGGGTTCCCAATCGCGATGAATCGCGATTGGGAGCCCTGACTCCGCTTGACACTGCCACCCATACAGCAAACGACTTTGCGTTTGCCCTGGGTCAGAAGATGCATGACCGTCCCTGCGCGGGCGTCTGCAGTCGTTCGGAGTTCCGCGTTTACGCGGGTCCGAGCAGTCCGTCCTGCCGCGTGCCAATCGTCTGGAGCCGCGGCGCGGGCTCGATCCGCATGAAGGCGGGCTTGAGAAAAGGCGGGGAAAGCCTATAGTGGTCGGACACTTGCGCCGGATTGTCCGGGCGGGCGGGCACAAAATGATTCCGAGCTGGAGTTCTGCAAAATGGAAGTTGGGCCTACTTGGGTCGTACCTCATGATGTTGGCAGAGAATAGTCGAAGAATTGGGCTTCCAGGGGCCTTTTTGCCGATCTGTTATGTGTCTGATAACCGATTTGGGCAAGGAGGC
>VGYL01000612.1 GCA_016872975.1 Planctomycetota bacterium | reverse complement strand
CCTACTTTCCCGTTCCAGCGACTGGGCGGTGGTGAAAAGATCGGTGAATTCCGCCTGCTGCCCCTTCAGTTCTGCTTGCAGAAGTTCCTCTTCCTGCTTGGCCAGGGCCAGTTGGCCCTCAATGGCCATGACCCCGCCGGCGGCGACCAGACTGCGCGCCGGAGTAGTCGTTATGGATTGGGCCACAGGACTCTGCCAGCGTTCCTGCCACAGTTCATCCAACTGCCTCTCCCGCTCTTGGCGCAATCCCGCCGCGAACTCCAGGTCCTTTGCCGCCCGTTGCCTCCCCGGGTGATTCGGCCCTTGAATGCTGTTGTCGATCTGATGCCGAATCCGCTGCACATCTGCGTCCAGCCTGCGCCATTGCTCATCTTCATAGTATTTGGAGGGTCTGGCTATTCCGGCTGCGGGAATCATCGAAATGTCATTGCCGTCGCTCAGGTTCTGTTGCTGTTGGGATTGCAGCAGAGCAATCCTGAGTCCCAGGTCAGTGAGGCGGGCCTGGACCTCCTCCAAACGGGCCCTCCGGCTGGAGATGAGTTCCTGCGGCGCGTCCGTCTTGAGCCGTCTGGCCAAATCGGTGCAGGTGTTGTCCAACGCCTGGATCTCCCTCTCCAAGGAAGCTCGTTCGGCCGCCAGTTGGCCATCCAGATTGGTTTCCTCTGCGTTCGACTGTTCCCCGATGTGCTTGAGGTACTGCTCCAATACGGCGGTTACGATACGCTTGGCATCTTCGACACTCGGATCCGTGAAGGAGACATCGATGATCTCGGTCCGGGGTCGTGGCCGCGCGGACAGACCATCCCGCAGTCGCTCGAGGGGAGGCAGCGCATTTCCCCGCAGACGCTGCAGGTACGATCTCGCAGGATCATTGTACCACTTCGTCTTCTGGACATCGGGTTGGTCCAGCACGCGTTGCAGGACCGTTGGACTTCGGATCAGGGCAATCTGGGTGTTCACGAAAGAATCATAGAAGGGAATGGGGCCGCTTTCCTCGGTCCGAAAGACCAACCGCGGAATGATGGGACGAACTCGCACCTCGGCACGGGCCTGGTATTGTGGAATGACCTGAGTCCAGATTGCGGCAACAATCGGCGCAGACACCAGAACGGAAACGATCAGAATTGTCCACTTGAAACGCAGGATGGACACCAGAAGGTCCGTCGCGGAGTGGGCGGGCTGCATAGGCGGATGCGAGCCCCCGGCGTGGCCGGCAAGCAGCGCGGTACCCGCTGGCGGTCCCGAGTCCCGTCGCCGGCGAACCTCCGCCGCTTGTACCACCTCTCCAGGGGTACCAACGTCTTTGGGGTTTCGCGCGATGGGATCCGCAGAACGCTGGGTTTCCGTTTCACCCGGAGCCAGGACGTTATCCAACCACTTGCGGGTCGCCTCGGAATAGTCCCGGGGACCGGTCGTATCCGGGTGGTTATGGGTACTCTTGTCGTCTGATCTGACCATCCTGGTAGTGCTCCTCCAATCAGCCTAATCAGTGCCAACACGCGGGCGTGTGATCTTGCCCTTGACCGAATCTACGTGGTGTTCGTTCCCTGAGTTCTTCAAAAGGGGACAAGGACCTCATCCACACAACGGCTTGGCAATCCGGCTTGGGACAACAGTCTGTCAGGGTGGCTGTTAGCAGCGACACGGGTGGGCCTGCTATGCGGTTTCTACCTAAATATCGATAGCCGGCAATTTCGTCGGCGGTCAGGGCTCTGGATGTTGTTGGTCTCTCGCAGGCTCCCATGTGCGTCGCATCATGGCACTCGTCGCGACAGCGCAGACTCCGTCTCCGTGAGTTGCAGCAAGAGACAGCCCTTTGTGTTGCCAAAAACGAAGTTCGCCACGTGGAGAACATGCTCCAGCCCTCCCCCATGACCTCCTTGGCGCGCATACACCTGTCTATCTGCCTCTCATACGCCAACAACGCAGGAGAGACACCAACAGATGTCCCAACTATGCCGTATCCCCACAGCAGTACGTCGTACTTCTCGGGAATACTGTCCTTCACCGGGAACTGGAATTCCCATTCCCGTCATGCTCGACCGACACTTGTCTATTCGTCGGATTGCACCGTTGACTTCTCACGACGCACTGATTTCGCCTCAGATTACGTAGTTTGCGCAATGCCGGGTATGACAGGCCTCGGGGGCAGAACCCCTTTACGCCCATCCCACGGATTCGCGGGCGCCGAATAACTTCATGCGGATAGTACGTAGCAGGAAATACAGCAGAATCTTCTGGTGCGACAACCTCTTGCGTGGTTCCAGGGCAAAGCGGAACAGGAATTCTGTCCCCGTCATGCGGAACAGCTTGGGTGCCCTCTTGATATTGCCGGAGGCGACGTCGAAGCTGCCTCCGACCCCCATGCAGAAACTCGCCTCGATCTGGCTCCGATGCTGCCAGATCCAGTATTCCTGCTTGGGGGATCCCATCGCCACGAACACAAGGTCCGCCTTGCTGGCGTTGATGTGCTCGACGACACTGCGCGAATCTTCGAAATATCCATCCTGCCAGCCGACGATCTTCAGATGCGGATATCTCTGGAGCAGTTGCGCCCGTGCGTCGGCATTGGACTGCGGGGAGGCCCCCAGCAGGAAGACCCCCCACTGCCTCTCGGATGCCAGAGACAACAGGCGAAAGAACAGATCGCACCCGGTAATCCGATGGATGCCTCGTCCATGAAGGATCCGCGAGGCGATGGACACCCCCACGCCATCGCAGATGTTGATTTCTGCCTGCCCCAGAAGCTGTTTCAATTGAGGCTCATGCAAGGCGTTGTATACCTTGATGGGGTTGATGGCGACACAGAACGACTTTCGCTTCGATGCAACGGCCCGTTCAATACATGCGAGCGCGTGATCGTACGTCTCAAAGGGCGTTACCGGAATTCCCATGACGCTCAGCGGCGTGGGAGTAGATGTCACCCTTGCGGCCGGCGGCATTTCTGCCATCATTGTAGTGCATCGCCTCCATTGTCCGCTTGCGCGGGACCTCGATCGGTCCCGTTGGCGTACGGACCAGTACCTCCGTTTCAGTCATCGGCTCCGGCGGCGGGAATTCATCCATCAGCCGGGCCAGCAGCATCGCCTGTCGGCCGCCCAGTTCGAGACAGCCATTGACGCCAATCGAGGCCTTCACTTCCCATTTGGCCACTCCATTGGCGTGCAGCGGCAGACCCAGTTGCGCGGCCTTGCTGCTGGGCACCACCGGTGCATACCACACGCGTACACTCTCGGACTGCCCATTGCGGCGGCTCCAGAGTTCGATACTCTGGAAGTGCATGCGGCCACCCATGTCGCACAGCGTCTCCCACCAGGCGTCGAAGGACTTGGCGTCGCGCATTTTCACTTGGGCCCCTTCAAAACTCCGCTGCTCCATCCGCGTTTCCTGCATGATCTTCCAGTTGCGGCTCAGAGCCCGCAGGATTTCGTAAGGACGGTCCCCGGACAAGAAAACAAACAGCGACAGCAGCACGAGCAGCCCGCCGGCCAGCAGTCCGGCCGTCCACGAGCTTTCGCTGGTCAACATGAGCACGCCGAGACCGGCGTTGATCAGCGTGACCGCATAGATGACAAGAACCACGGTCCGTTGCGTCAAACCGAGGTCCAACAGACGGTGGTGCAAGTGCTTGCGATCGGGGGCAAATGCCGAGCGACGCTCGACGACGCGACGGCGTGCCACCGCAAACATCGTGTCGAAGATCGGAACGCCCAGCGCCAGAAAAGGAAGTGCCAATCCCACGGCTGTGGACGTCTTGGCCTGACAGACGACGCTACCGGCCCCGATCAAAAAGCCGAGGAACATGGAGCCGCTGTCGCCCATGAAAATCTTGGCGGGGTGGGAGTTGAAGAAGAGGAAGCCCGTTACGCTGCCCAGCAGCGCCAACATCAGCACCACCATCGCCGCCTGGTCGGTCAAGTATGCCAGCAGCGCCACGGTCGCACAGACAATCGCCGCAATCCCCGCGGCCAGACCGTCCAAACCGTCGATCAGATTCATGCATACCGTGATCATCGCGATCCAGCACACGGTCAGGGGCCAGGCAGCCCAGCCGGTCTGCAACTCAAACCACGTCCCTACGGAAATAGAACGCAGCGTGGCCCCGGAAGCACAAACCGCCAACGAAGCCCCGATCAGGCAGAGCAGTTTGGTGCGTCCACGGACAGAGGCGAGATCGTCGATCAGACCCACGGCAAACAGGAAGCTCGCCGCCGCCAGCAACACCACTATCTGCATCTGCTGCTGGCGGAACGACTGACCGATCTGGTTATCCAGGAGAAATACGGGCAACACGACGGCCAGCGTCGAGACTACGAAAGCAATGCCGCCAATGCGTGGGATGGGGGTTTGATGCACTTTGCGGGGACCGGGCGCATCTACAATGCGGTACCTCTTTGCCAGTCGTGACACGACCGGCACGAGAGCCATCGCCACCAGCACCGTCCCGAAGTAGACCGCCGTATAGGTCTTCATCTGCCCGCCAACCGTTGTTCGCCCCTAAGACAACAGGGCAACAGACGACTGCCCCGGCGAAGCCCTGTCGCCAGGGCTTCACCGGGTAGTCCCCGAATCACATGATTACCCCGGAATTCGGGACCCTCCTCATGTGAATCGCCACAATTTCATACCGGCCACAGCCCGCGCCTGCCGGCACGCCGAGCTGATGTGTCGAC